>NZ_POYH01000101.1:89652-108883 GCF_002899995.1 Acinetobacter sp. AKBS16
ACAGTCAGAGCGTGGATTTGCTTTATGTAGTATGCGTTCAGAAACACGTAGCCGTTATTATTTACAAGTCCCTTTAACAGATCACGTTGAAGACTGGTCAGATGAAAAGTTCTGGGATGAGTTAAAAAATCGCTTAGATCCTGAAAGCCGCGAAAAGCTAGTGACGGGACATTCTATTGAAAAAAGTATCGCGCCGTTACGTAGCTTTGTGACTGAACCAATGCGTTTCGGAAAACTATTTTTAGCAGGTGATGCTGCTCATATTGTTCCACCGACTGGAGCAAAAGGCTTAAATCTCGCTGCATCTGATATTGCTTATTTATCAAGCGCACTCATTGAATATTATGCCGAAGGTTCCGAACAAGGGATAAATGAATACTCTGAAAAATGCCTACAACGCGTATGGAAAGCAGAGCGTTTTTCTTGGTGGATGACTCATTTATTGCATCGTTTTGAAACTGAAAGTGAGTTTGATCATAAGATTAAACAAGCCGAGTTAAGTTATGTGCTTGGCTCGATTGCAGGTAAAACCACATTGGCTGAAAACTATGTCGGTTTGCCTTATGAGATTAAGCAAATTGATAGTTTTAAGCACGCCAGCTAAAGACTAAGTAAAAATAAAAAGGGCATGAAAATGCTCTTTTTTTATAGACAAATTTAAGTGAGCCGTACTAGCTTAAGAGATTGTTTTGCTTAAAAGATCAGCATTAATAAAAGCTTTTGTCATATTTTTTCAGTATATTGCTATTAATTTCTTTATTTATAAATTCTAAGTTTGTATGGAACAGGACCAAGCTCGCATACCTAAATATATTCCTATTCGCGATGCAATTGCCCATGATATTGAATCTGGCGTATTAGAAGCCCACGCAAAACTCCCTTCGGAAAGAGTGCTTTCTGAACAATTCCAAACTACTCGCGTGGCTGCGCGTGAAGCTTTGCTGGCTTTGGAAACCGATGGTTTGATTTATCGTTTAGACCGCCGTGGTTGGTATGTTCGTTCTCCTCGTATTATTTATCACCCGCAATCGACAAAAAACTTTAATCAGTTTGTGATTGAACAAGGCTATGAACCTTCGACCGAAGTGATTTCAAGTGAGCTAACGACGGCTACTTCTTGGGATGCCAAGCATTTAAAAGTTGAAAAAGGGCATCCGATTTATTCGGTTTGGCGACGTCGTTGTATTAATGGACGACCTGTTTTGGTTGAACATTTAAGGGTGAACGCCGAGCTTTTTCCTGAGTTTTTAACTCATGATCTCAAGCAATCGATTACTTTACTCATGGCAAATCAATATAACTGCCATATCACCAGAGCTGATATTAATCTGTATCCAACAGCTTTATCTGACCAACAGGCCAAAGCACTGCATGTGAATGTTGGCGCACTGGGTTTATATATTTGCCGTAGCAACAGAAATGAAGAGGGCGTGATTACCGATGTTGACCAAGAATATTGGCTACATGATGTTTTAGATTTGCATTTCGAAGCACGAGCATAAAAATGAAATCTGGTTTAAACCAGATTAATTAAACTGTCATATAAAGCTGTTGAAATACGATCATCAAATAATTGCATTCGATGGTTTGCAGATGAAAAAGTATATTCAACAGACAATTAAATTTGGCACTGCTTCAGTTTTGGGTGTAGTGGTCGCTATTCAAATGGGATGTTCATCAGCAACATCAAAACAATCAGAAGAAATTACAGTCTATACGGCAGTGGAAGCCGACCAGCTTAAACAATACCAAGAAGAATTACACAAAGCCTATCCAGAGCTAAAAGTAAAATGGGTACGAGATTCAACAGGTGTGATTACCGCTAAACTTTTGGCAGAGCAGAAAAACCCACAAGCGGATGTGGTTTTTGGTGTGGCTTTAACCAGTTTGCTGGTCATGGAAAAAAAAGACATGCTCGAGCCTTTTAAACCTGAAGGCGTGCAAAATCTAAAATCGGAATTTGTAAGTCAAAAATCTGTACCAACGTGGACGGGTATGGATGCATGGGAATCTGCAATTTGTGTCAATAAAGTCGAATTAGAAAAACGTAAGTTACCGATTCCAAAAACTTGGAAAGATTTAACCAATCCCATTTATAAAAACCTGATTGTGATGCCAAATCCAGCTTCGAGTGGAACAGGCTATTTAGATGTCACAGCTTGGATGCAGATTTGGGGCGAAAAGCAGGCATGGGACTATATGCAAGCTTTGGATAAAAACATTTCCCAATATCCTCACTCGGGTTCAAAACCTTGCAAGATGGCAGCACAGGGCGAAATCCCAATTGGTGTTTCTTTCGGTTATCCGGCATTTAAATTAAAAGCAGAGGGCGTGCCTTTAGAAGTGGTTTATCCAACTGAAGGTTTAGGCTGGGAAATGGAAGCCTCAGCAATTGTGAAAGGAACCAAGAAATTAAGCAGCGCACAGAAATTTATAAATTGGTCGGTAAGCAAAGCAGCAAATGAAGCTTATGCACACAACTTTTCAATGGTGGCTTATAAAGGCATTGAAAATACCACCATGGACTTCCCAAAAAACCTTCCTCAAATGCTCGTAAAAAATGATTTTTATTGGGCGGCCGAGCAGCGTGAACGTATTTTGGCTCAATGGTCAAAGCGTTTTGAAAAGTGATCTTTTGGATAAGGGCCTCATTATGCAAATACCTTCATCATTGCAGTCATCGCTGCTAGGTCAAAACCAAAAGGCCGAGTTAGCAGGGCATTTATTGTCGACCTTAACGACTTATAAATATCCTGAACATGGTCCGTCGATTTTAGAAGTGGTGGATATTCAAAAAAAGTTCCAACACTTTCAGGCCCTAGCGCATATTAATTTAGACCTGAAAGCGGGCGAGTTCGTGAGCTTTTTAGGGCCTTCAGGGTGCGGTAAAACCACATTGCTACGCATAATTGCGGGTTTAGAAAAACCTGATTATGGAAAGGTTATAAAAAAGGGCGCAGACATTACGTTGCTCAGTGCTGAAAAGCGTCACTGTGGCATTGTGTTTCAGAACTATGCGTTATTTCCAAACTTAAATGTAGAAGAAAATATTGCGTTTGGCTTAGACAAAAAGAAATGGGATAAGGCACAGCGTAGCCAAAGGGTTCAACAGTTATTAGAACTGATTGAGTTACCTGATATTGCTAAAAAATATCCAAACCAATTGTCGGGCGGGCAGCAGCAACGTGTTGCGCTTGCTCGGGCAATTGCACCGAAGCCTGATATTTTACTGCTAGATGAACCATTGTCTGCACTCGATGCTCAGGTACGTCTAAACTTAAGACAAAAGATTCGTTCAATTCAATCACAGCTTAACTTGCCAACCATTATGGTCACGCACGACCAAGAAGAAGCTTTAAGCATTTCAGACCGTGTTGTTGTCATGAATCATGGGGTCATTGAGCAAATTGATACACCGCACAATATTTACTACAAGCCTCAAACCCAATTTGTTGCAAAGTTTATTGGCACTATGAACTTTTTAGGAGCCATTTGTTCGATAGTTAATCAGCTCGAGGTTCTAGGTTTTATTCCTCTAAATTTGGAACAGCAAAAACTTAAAGCTGGGCAAAACTACAGCATTGGTTTTAGACCCGAAGCTGTCGAGTTGGTTGATGATTTTGGTAGTGATAAAGAGTCTTTGTATTTGCCAGTTAAAGTATTAAGCACTGAATTTTTAGGCGCAAAACGTCGTTTATTTTGCGCTATTCATATCGATGGAATTGAGCAGGCAAAACACCTTTTGCAAATTGAAATTGAAAATACCAAGTTCAAAACTTTGCAAGAACTGATGTTTATAAAAGTGCCTAATCAACTCATTCATGTCTTTGACGAACAAGGGTACGCACTATGTTAAATGAAGCTGCTTCAGCGGTTTTAAAAACACAGCCGCGTCGAAAAACTGAATACTCATTAAGATCAAATGTTGCTTTAGCAGCCGTTGCAATCGCTTTAACTTTAGCGATTATTGCTCCTTTAATGATGTTGTTTGAAACTGCATTTTTTGATGAAAATCAAAATTTTGTTGGTCTTGAAAATTTTTATAATTATTTTGATAGTCCAGCTTTACTCAGCTCTGTATTTAACTCGGTGTGGGTTGCCTGTGCTGCTACTGTCATTACAATATTTCTTGCCAGTATTTATGCTTTTGCACTCACCAATGTAAATATAAAAGGCAAAGGCTTCTTTAAATTAGTGGCTTTTTTACCGATTTTAGCGCCATCACTTTTGCCTTCTTTGGCATTGGTTTATTTGTTTGGTAAGCAAGGTGTATTTAAACCTTTGCTGGGCGATATACAAATTTATGGTCCAATCGGCATTTTAATCAGTTACTGCTTTTGGCTATTTCCAGCAATTTTGATGTTGATGATGGTGTCTTTTCGCAGTGTCGATCAGCGTTTAATTGAGGCATCTTTGTCACTGGGTAAAAATATCTGGAAGACGCATTATCACGTCACACTACCAGCAATTCGGTATGGACTCATCAGTGCAAGTCTGGTGGCCTTTATTTATGTACTGACCGATTTTGGTATTCCAAAAGTCATTGGCGGTTCATTTAACATGATGGCGCTTGATGTCTATAAACAGATTATTGGTCAGCAAAATATGAGCATGGGTGCAGTGATTTCCATCTTATTGTTGTTACCAGCAGTTTTTGTATTCATTTTCGATCGTATTCAAAGCAAACGCCATGCACGGTTTCAAGCTTTTCAGGCTAAACCTTATGTTTCAGCATCGAATAAAAAACTTGAAGTCGTTCTGGGCTTATTTTGTGGTTTAGTTTCAGGTGCGATTTTACTGATTATCTTTACGGCAGTGCTGGCTTCATTCATTCAGTCTTGGCCTTATGATTTGTCTTTGACCTTAGCGCATTACAGTTTTGAATATGTCGATGGTGGCGGTTGGGCAGCGTACTTTAACTCGGTTCGCATGGCACTCTTTAGTACGGTTTTTGGAACAGCACTGATTTTTATGGTGGCACTATTAACCGAACGTTTTAAGGCACATCCACTTATTAAAAACTATGTGCAAGCTTTGGTTTTATTACCACTTGCTGTGCCGGGGCTGGTTCTAGGTATTGCTTATATTTTGTTTTTTAACCAGCAGAGTAATCCGTTAAACGTGCTGTATGGAACCATGACCATTTTGGTGATTTCAACCATTGTGCATTATTACACCGTGCCACATCTGACTTTAACCAATGCCATTAAACAAATTCCGCTACAGCTCGACCAAGCAGCACAAACTTTAGGTACATCGAAGTGGAAAACCTTTTGGAAAGTGTATTTGCCTATGTGTTTTCCAGCGCTATGCGATGTATCGGTCTATATTTTTGTGAATGCCATGACCACTGTATCGGCTGCCATTTTCCTCTATTCACCAGACACCAGTTTAGCTGCGGTAGCTGTTTTAAATATGGATGATGCGGGAGACACGGTTGCTGCTGTTGCGATGAGCATTTTGATTTTAACCACCTCATGTGTTGTAAAACTCATTCATTGGTTATTTACCCGAAAAATTATGGCAAGAAGTCAGCAATGGCGTGAAAGCGCTCACTAAGTTTTAGCTAAACACAATTTTTATTTAACCGACTGAAATGAAAATGCTTTGTTCAACAAGGCAAGGGTTTATTCATCCTAAATTTCGCAAATTGGAAGTCTTATGAATCACGTACAGTTTGATTTAATTGTTGTCGGAGCAGGCATTTTAGGTTTGTCCGCTGCCATACAGGCGCAAGAACAAGGCTTGAAAGTTTGTATCTTCGAGAAAAATGCCAAGCCTGTGGGCGCAACTCGCCGTAATTTCGGCATGGTCGGAACATCGACCTTAACCCATCCAGAGCAACAGTGGCGAAAGTACGCACTTGAAACGCGTTCTTTTTATCAGCGTATTCAAACTGAAACCGATATTTCATTTGAGCAAAGACAAGGTGTGTATCTGGCAAATACGGCACTTGAATGGCAGGTTTTAAATGAGTTTGCCGAGCGTGCAAATAGCTACCAAATTCCAGTTCATTTGTTTAGCCATGAGGAATTGGTCACCCAATTTTCTTATTTAAATCCTTCGCAGCAGTTTCAAGGCGGTTTGGTTTTTGAAGAAGACTATTCGGTCGAACCGCATGTGATTGGGCAGCGACTGTTGGCATATGCCGAAAGAAACGGCGTAAAGATTTATACCAATGCCTGTGTTGTTCAAACCCAATATCAGAAGGAAAGTTGTCAGGTTCGTTTGGCAAGTGGCGAGGCATATCGGGCAAATAAAGTTTTGATCTGTCACGGTGAAGTCATCGATGTTTTATATCCAGATCTCTTACAAAGCTTGAATCTGAAACGCTGTGGCTTACAAATGGCCCTGACTCAACCGTTTCACCAAAATTTAAATGCTTCTCTTTATTCAGGCTTATCTATTTCACGTTATCCGGCTTTTGAAATTTGCCCAAGTCATGCCGAGCTAGTTAAAGCATCACAGCAGGGTTTCATTAAAGAATTCGGTATTCACATTCTGATTAAACAAAACGAATTTGGTGAACTGATCGTGGGCGATAGTCATGAATATCATTCGATTAATGAAGCGCCTCAGTTCGAGCAGCGTGAAGAGATTAATGAGTTTATTCAAGCTTACTGCTACGAAAAACTAGGGCTGAATTTACCTCCAATTCAAAAACGTTGGAATGGTTATTACCTGACTCATGAACATGAGTTGGCCTGTGTCACTGAAGCCGAAAAAAATATCTTTCTGGTGAGTGCGATTGCTGGCAAAGGCATGACCACAGGGGCTGGCTTTATGAAAGAAATATTAGAACAAAATATTTACTAGTTTGTCATCTGGTTTAAACCAGATTGATGTATATTGAAATGAACGCGAAAGAAATGAGTAACATTATGAACATGCAACCCCAACTCGATATGGATTTAGAGAACAAATATTTGCTTCTTACTCCAGGACCATTATCAACATCGGCAACAGTACGTCGTGCAATGCAAAAAGACTGGTGTACTTGGGACCAAGAATACAACTCGCTGGTACAAGATATTCGTAATCGACTGGTCAACTTGGCAACCAGCGAACCTGAAAAATATACGGCTGTGTTAATGCAAGGCAGTGGAAGTTTTGCTGTGGAGTCTGTGCTTGGGTCAGCTATTCCACGTGATGGCAAAATCTTGATCATTAATAATGGCGCATATGGTGCACGTATGGTGCAAATGGCGCGTTGCCTAAATATTGAAGTGATCGAGCTGAACTATTTAGAAACCCAAACACCAGATTTACAAGAAGTTGAGCGTGTTTTAAAAGATAAAACCATTAGTCATGTTGCTTGTGTGCACTGTGAAACCACCACTGGTATTTTAAACCCGATTCAAGAGATAGGCCGTTTAGTTAAAGCGGCAGGAAAAATCTGGATTGTGGATGCCATGAGTTCATTTGGTGGAGTACCTATGGATATGGCTGAGCTTGAAATTGATTTTCTAATTTCAAGTGCAAATAAATGTATTCAAGGTGTTCCGGGCTTTGGCTTTATTTTGGCAAAGCGTGATTGTCTAGAAGCATGTAAAGGTTTGGCACGTTCGGTTAGCCTCGATTTGTATGATCAGTGGAATACCATGGAGCAGCATAACGGCAAATGGCGTTTTACCTCGCCAACCCATGTGGTACGTGCATTTTATCAAGCATTACTTGAGCTTGAGACAGAAGGCGGTGTTGCTGCACGTTATCAACGTTATTTACAAAACCAACAAACCTTATCTAAAGGTATGCAACAACTTGGCTTTGAGTTGGTACTTGGTGAAGAGTGCCTACAATCACCCATCATTACCACTTTTCTTTACCCAACAGCCGAGAAATTTAGCTTTCAGTCATTCTATGAAACGCTAAAAAAATCAGGCTATGTAATTTATCCGGGCAAAGTCACAGATCTCAACTGCTTCCGTATAGGCAATATTGGCGAAGTTTATATTCAAGATATTGAAGGGCTTCTTGCTGCAATTGCGAGCTACTGCGAAAACCACCTAAACCAAGCTGTAACAGCATAATTTTTATTAAATTAAGGGGATACATCATGACAACCAACAACACACAAATTCAGGCTGTGGTTTTTGACTGGGCTGGTACAACAGTAGATTTTGGCTCACGCGCACCAATTTTAGCTTTTATGGCTTTATTTAAAGACAATAAAGTTGAAATTACGGTTGAAGAAGCGCGTGCCCCAATGGGGTTAGAAAAACGTGACCATATTGCAGCTGTTTTAAAAATGCCGCGTGTAGCAGCGGCATGGCAGGAAGTATACGGGCAGGCGGCAACTGAAGCAGATATTGACCGTTTATATAAAGACTTTATTCCGTACCAGTTAAATTCTATTCCGAAATGTTCTGCTTTAATTCCGGGGGCATTAGCTACTTTTGAAAATATTAAAAAGCGTGGTGCAAAAATTGGCAGTAACACGGGCTATGCATCCATGATGATTGGTCGTTTAGTTAAAGATGCTGCTGATCAGGGTTACCGACCGGACTGTATCGTTACTGCTAGCGACGTGAAATATGGCCGTCCATATCCTGAAATGTTATGGAAGAACTTAATTCAACTCGACGTATCGGACATCAAAACTGTTGTAAAAGTAGATGATACCGTGGTGGGTATTGATGAAGGTTTAAATGCGGGATGTTGGACAGTAGGACTTGCAATTAGTGGCAATGAAGTCGGTTTAAGCTATGAAGAGTGGAGCGCATTATCGGCCGATGAACAAATTGTGCTAAAAGATAAGGCATACCAAAAAATGAATGCGTCAGGCGCTCACTATGTGATTGATAGTGTCGCTGACTTACCAAACATACTAGATGATATTGAACGCCGTTTGGAGCAGGGTGAACGACCTTAAAGATAATTTAGGCCAATATATTTTTAAGCTTAGCTCCCTTGGGAGCTAAGCTTACCTAAAAAATTAAAATGAAGAGTAATAAACTCTACATATGTGGAAATAAGGAATAACTTTGAAACGTCAATTCCTTATTTTTGGCTAACGATTTAAAAAACATGTTTCGATCGTTAGCACTATCAATCAGATAGGCATATGACCTATTTGATAGATCTTTTTACGACTTTTGTGGGTCGTATATTTTTTCTTTAATGAATAGGGCTGGTATCACACCACAAATGAGGTAGGCAGCGCCCATGACGACAAAACCTAAACCAATTGAGCCGCCAGAGGCTAAGAAACCAATCGTTGCAGGGGCTAATGCAGCGCCTAAACGTCCGACGTTATAAGCACCACCAATAGCTGTACCGCGAATTGCTGTCCCAAAGCTTTCGGTCATGTAGGTTGCATTTACGCCATACGGGATGCCGTAGAGGAAACCAAAGGTCACCAGTAAATATAGAATGTTGCTTGGCGAGTTATAAAAGACAATCAGAGGTAAGAAAATAGCAGTGCCGATTGCACCAAAAGCATAAGTAAAACGGCGCCCTAATTTATCTGCCATCATGCCCGCAAGGACTTTACCTAAAATCATGGCGGTATATGTACCTACCATATAGGCGGTCATTTCCTTAAATTTCATACCCAGTTCGCTTTCTAGATATGAAGGCATCCAGTTATTTACACCATAGTAGCCAAACTGTAAAAAGCCTGCCGTTAACGCCCATAAGATAAACATATTACGGTTTCGTTTATCTTGGAAAATAAGCTTAAATGCCGAGGTTTTCGATGCGTTTTGAGCCATGACTGGTTGTTGTAGTCGAGACTTTTGCCATGCTTCTGGTTCTGGTACAAGCACATGCATGAGGACAGCAATAACAACAGGAATAATCGCAACATAAAACAGCATGCGCCAGCCATGATCAGGAATAATCCAACCTGCAAGCAAGGTCGCAACAATATAGCCGACGGTCCAGCCAGCTTGTAAAGTGCCCAGTACTGTAGTGCGATAACGGGTTGGAACATATTCGGCCATGAGGGTATTACAGGCGATATAAAGTGAACCCAAACCCAGTGATGCAAAAAATCTTAAAATACCAAATTGAAGAAAGCTTTGGGTGAAACCTAAGCCACAGGTGAGGAGCGAGAAAGTTAAAATAGAAATAACCACAATGCGCACGCGACCAAATTTATCGCACGCCCATCCCCCAAAAATTCCACCAACAGCCATACCTGCTAATGTAAAACTGCCAAGCATACCTGCTTGTACTGAACTTAATCCAAAATCTGCCTTAATACTATTTAAGCTATAAGACAGCAGCATCAAATCTGCTCCATCTACCAATAGTGCTAGAAATGCAAAAATAAATGCTATTTTCCACGTATGAGGTTGTATACGAGAAAAACCGTCTTTGTAATTTGTAGCCATAATCCATTACCTACATTTGATAAAAAGCACTTCAAGTCGTTTTAAAGTGCTTAAAATTTGATTAAGACGCAGCGCGAATCATGTTTCGGGCAATAATCATTTGTTGAATTTGAGTGGTCCCTTCATAGAGACGGAACAGACGAACATCTCGATAAAAACGTTCAATGGCATATTCACTGATATAACCCGCACCGCCGTGAATTTGTACGCAGCGATCAGCAACGCGGCCACACATTTCGGTTGCAAACATTTTTGCGCATGAGGCTTCAGTGCTAACGTTTTGTCCTGCATCGCGTAGGCGTGCAGCGTCTAAGACCATACATTTAGCGGCATAAATTTCAGCTTTTGAGTCGGCAAGCATGGCTTGAATGAGTTGAAATTCAGCAATCGGTTGTCCAAATTGCTTGCGTTCGATGGCGTAATTTAAAGAATCGTCTAGCATTCGTGTTGCTGCACCGACGCTCAAAGCCGCAATATGCAAGCGGCCTTTATCGAGTACTTTCATGGCTGTTTTAAAACCAACACCTTCAACACCACCAATGAGTGCGGAAGCAGGGATGCGACAATTTTCGAAAATAACGTCACAGGTATGTGCGCCTTTTTGCCCCATTTTTTTATCGCGTTTGCCAAGAGAAATGCCCGGAGTTTGGCTATCGACGATAAAAGCAGAAATGCCGCCAGCACCTTTAATGTCAAAGTTTGTGCGTGCCATGACTGTAAATACACCAGCATGAGGTGCATTGGTAATAAAACGTTTGGTGCCGTTTAACACATAAAAATCGCCATCTTTTACTGCACTGGTTTTTAAAGATGCCGCATCAGAACCTGCATCCGGTTCGGTTAAGCAAAAAGAGCTGATCACTTCACCACGTGCTAAACGCGGTAAGAAAAAGGATTTTTGTGCTTCGGTCCCATCAATAATCAGGCCACTTGAGCCAATGCCATTATTGGTCCCAATGAGAGAACGAAAAGCAGGAGAGGTACGACCCAATTCAAAAGCCACATAGACTTCTTCTTCCATCGTCAGGCCAAGACCTTCGTATTCTTCAGGAATGGTTAAACCAAATAAACCGAGAGCTTTCATTTGCTCAACGATATCTGGAGGAATTTCATCCGTTTCAGCGACTTCATTCTCATGAGGAATTAATACACCTTCAACAAATTGTCGAATCATATCAACAAGTTGATTTAAGGTTTCCTGATCTCGAATCATAGTCTCGTCCTTTTACTACATGCAGAAAACATCAATGTGATGTTCGTAAAATCACCAATATTTGAAGTGATAGTAATCAAAGGACGAACGCAAAACAATATATTTTGAAAATTAATTTCGCAATGCGATACTCTGTTGTTGATTTATATTTGGCTAATTTGTTGATTTATTTAAGCTATATTTTCTTGTAAAAAATCATTATTTTTAGTGGAAAATTAAAGTTTGATTTTTCAAAAGAGGTGTGTATATTAAAAATATATATCGCTATGCGAAATTTTAAATGGATAAGTTTTCCTATAGGAAATAAGTCACAAAATATAGTGGGATAAAGATGGGTGCTTTAAATGGAATTCGGGTGCTTGACTTAAGTCGGGTATTGGCTGGGCCTTGGTGTGGGCAGATTCTTGCCGATTTAGGCGCAGAAGTAATCAAGATTGAACGGCCGAAAGTTGGTGACGATACCCGTTCTTGGGGACCACCTTGGATGAAAGATGACTCAGGCCAAGATACTCAAGAAGCCGCTTATTATCAGTCAACCAACCGCAATAAACTATCGGTTGCCATCGACATTGCCAATCCTGATGGCCAAGAATTGATTAAAGCGCTTATTCAAGATACCGATGTCGTGATTGAAAACTACAAAGCGGGTTCTTTAAAGAAGTACGGTTTGGATTACGAGTCTTTATCTGCGATTAACCCTAAACTGGTGTATTGCTCGATTACTGGTTTTGGTCAAACTGGCCCAAGAGCAGAAGAGCCCGGTTATGACTTTATTATTCAGGGCATGGGCGGACTCATGTCAGTTACAGGTGAGCGTGATGATTTGCCGGGTGGTGGTCCACAAAAAGTAGGCGTTGCATTTTCTGACTTAGCCACGGGACTTTATTCTACGATTGCCATACAGGCTGCTTTACTCAACCGCCATGTGACGGGTTTAGGCCAATATATTGATATGGCTTTGCTTGATGTTCAAATTGCCACAATGGCAAATCAGGGAATGAATTATTTGTCATCAGGAAATATCCCTAAGCGTTATGGCAATGCACACGCTAATATTGTGCCTTATCAAGTGTTCAAAGCTTCTGACCGTGATTTTATTATTGCATGCGGAAATGACACTCAGTTTATTCAACTCTGTCGTAGTATTGGTTTACCCGATTTACCAAATGATTCGCGTTTTGCCCGAAATGCAGACCGAATCAAGCATCGTGATGAAATTATAGGAATTTTACAAACACACTTTTTAACAAAAACAGCCGATGAATGGGTAGATGCAATATATGCGGCTAAAGTTCCCGTAGGTGTAATCAATAACTTGGAACAAGCTTTTCAAGAACCTCAAGTGATTGCCCGTGAAATGTTAGTCGAG
The DNA here is from genome assembly GCF_002899995.1 of Acinetobacter sp. AKBS16. Classification (NCBI taxonomy): domain Bacteria; kingdom Pseudomonadati; phylum Pseudomonadota; class Gammaproteobacteria; order Moraxellales; family Moraxellaceae; genus Acinetobacter; species Acinetobacter sp. AKBS16. The sequence goes on from NZ_POYH01000101.1 coordinate 102,572, forward strand.
ATGAACCATCCTCAGCGTGAAAAACTGAAGGTAATTGGGTCACCAATCAAACTTTCTAGAACACCCGTTGAATACAAAACAGCACCGCCGCTGTTGGGTGAACATACGCAGGCCGTTTTGGGAAGAGTGGTTTCTTCAGAAAAACTGGCTGAGCTCAAAGAAAAAGGTGTAATTGGGTAGGTGGTTTAAAAGCGGAAGGTTAAAATTATATTTAAAATCAGAAAATAAAATATTTAATCTTTCGCTTTAATGAGTTAAATGAAGTTATCTTTTAGATGCAGACTCGGATGTTTGCTCTTTTGCTATTTATAGAAAAAATAGATTATAATTTTCGCAGTGCGAAACAAAATATGGATTGGTATGACAATGAACGATGCAGTTGATGTAGAACAGACAGAAAAATTATTAGCGCCTTTAAGGCATGAATTATTACATCCGATTGAAGACATGCAGGATGAAAATGATCGCCAATTTATTACTGCATTAGCACGTGGTTTAGAGCTATTACGTTGTTTTACGCCTAAACATCAGCATTTGGGCAATCAAGAGCTTGCGCAGATGACAGGTTTGCCAAAACCAACCATTACTCGCCTCACACATACCTTGTCGCGTTTGGGCTATATCAAACAAGTACCTAACTCAAGCAAATTTCAGCTTTCAGTAGGAGTTCTTGCGTTTGGTTATTCGATGCTATCTAACGTATCGATTCGCTCTATTGCTCATCCATATATGAAAAATTTGGCAGACTATGCTGGCGCTGCTGTAGCCATGGCAACACGTGATCGACTGAACATGATTTATCTTGATGTGGTACAAGGCAAAGGCAATATGACCATGCGCCGTCAAGTTGGAACCTATTTACCGATTCATTTAAGTTCGATGGGGCGTGCATGTTTAGCTGCCATGCCTGAAGATGAAAGAGAGTTCTTGCTTAATGCCATTCGTAACAAGCACAAAGAAGATTGGATCAAAATTAATCGTGATCTAGACAAAGCCTTTAAAGATTACCAAGATTTTGGATACTGTTTTTCAATTGGCGAATGGCATAAAGACGTTAACTCGGTTGCGGTTCCACTCATTCATGAACAACATGGTTTATTGGTGTTTAACTGTGGTGGTCCAAGCTTTATTATGAACCGTGAAAAACTCGAAGAAGATATTGCACCGCGTCTTTTACATATGGTGAATAATATTCGTACCGAGATTAGCTAAACCTATTTGATTTATTTATAAGAGCCAGCTGTGATCTTCAAAGCTGGCTTTTTAGTGGGTAAGCTTTAGGCTGTTTGGTTGTGAAAGTTCGGTTTCCGTTTTTCTTTGAAAGCACTTAATGCTTCTTTAAACTCGCAACCTTGTAAACAACGCGAGAAAATAGTCGACTCATGGTCAATACGATTGAGTAGATCATCAATTGGCATATCTCTTAGTAACTTTTTACTCAGTTGTAAGGCTTGGCTTGGTTTGTGAGCAAGTTTAATTGCCACATCTTCAACCACTTGATCCAGCTCAGTTGCCTCAAATATTTCATTTACTAGACCATAATTTTTTGCTTGTTCCGCCGAAAACTTTTCACCGAGTAAAATAATTTCTGAAGCTCGAGCAAAGCCCAATAATCTTGGCAAGATGTAACTTGAACCCGCTTCAGGTACAAGCCCCAAATTCACAAAGGGAAACTGAAAAATAGAATTTTGGCTTGCATACACAAGGTCGCAATGTAGAAGCATAGTGCTGCCAATGCCAATTGCCACACCATTTACTTTAGCAATAATCGGTTTTGGAAATGTTGCTAAGCTTTTTAAGAAAACAATCGAAGCGGGTGGTTCTGAAGTGGTGGTATCTCGTTTTTCAAATGCGTTTACATCATTGCCGCTGGTAAATGCGGAGTCTTCACCAGTAAGCACAACCACATGAATGTCTTGATTGGTTGCAGCTTGATCTAATGCCTGACTTAAAGCTGCATACATTTCATAATTAATTGCATTCTTTTTAGTGGCATTACTCATGGTGAGCGTTAGTATATTTCTATCAAAATACTTATGAATTGTGCCTGTTTTAAGCTCGCTTTGGGTTTTGTTGTTCTGCTGCATCGTTCATTCCTTTAAATAATTTTCCGTCTAAAATTTAAACTGATGCTATCGAAAAATAATTCCGTTATCAATTATTTTGTTTTATATTGTGGTATAAAATTTTGTATTGTGAAATTTTTAACTTAAATTACTTTAAATGTTGATAGGATTTATGCGTAAATAAGCATCTAGCCCTGCTAAGGAAATAAGAGGCTGGCTATAGAACAGTGAGTGGAAAGAATATGAAGACCAAAATTACAGAATTATTTGAAATTGAGCATCCAATTATTCAAGGCGGTATGCATTATGTTGGTTTTGCAGAGCTTGCTGCTGCGGTTTCGAACGCGGGCGGGTTAGGTATTATCACTGGCCTGACTCAGCGTACACCTGAAAATCTGGCAAAAGAAATTGCACGTTGCCGAGAAATGACCGATAAGCCTTTTGGGGTAAATTTAACCTTTTTACCTACCGTAAATACTCCTGATTATCCGGGTTTTGTAGAGGCAATTATTAAAGGTGGAGTCAAGGTTGTAGAAACAGCAGGGCGTAATCCTGAACAGGTGATGCCATATTTAAAGGCTGCTGGTATTAAAGTAATTCACAAATGTACTTCGGTTCGACATAGCTTAAAAGCTCAGCAAATTGGATGTGATGCGGTTTCTGTAGATGGTTTTGAGTGTGGTGGGCATCCTGGTGAGGATGATGTGCCAAATATAATTTTATTACCTTTAGCAGCCGATGCATTAGACATCCCGTTTGTTGCCTCTGGTGGTATGGCAGATGGGCGCTCACTTGCTGCGGCTTTAGCGATGGGAGCCGATGGAATTAATATGGGAACCCGTTTTATTGCGACTCAGGAAGCACCCGTACATGCAAATGTGAAACAGGCGATTTTGAATGCAACCGAAAGAGATACGCGTTTAATTATGCGTGCTTTGCGAAATACAGAACGTGTCATGAATAATGCGGCCGTAGAAAAAATCGTGGCAAAAGAAAAAGCACTCGGCGATAACATTAAATTTGAAGATATTATTGAAGAAGTTGCTGGGGTTTATCCAAAAGTCATGATTGATGGAGATGTTAATGCAGGAGCATGGTCATGTGGGTTGGTAGCTAGCTTGATTCATGATATTCCGACATGCGATGAACTAGTTAGCCGGATTGTCAAAGAGGCAGAAGATATTATTCGCGGACGTTTATTAGGGCTTTTATAACGAACTATTAGCCTACTTTAAGATCAGCACAAGTTTTAATTGTGCTGATTTTTTGCATCATGCAAGCAATAATAAAGACATAAAGCGGCAAAAATTAAGCCTAAAATACAGACACCTGTCCATCCGAAGTGTTTCCAAGCATAACTTCCTGCCGTTGTGCCTAATGCGCCGCCAGCAAAGTAACCCGTCATATAAATCGCGTTAAAACGTGAGCGTAGTTCTTGATTAAGTTTAAATACAATACTTTGGTTGGTGACATGTACAGCAGAAAGAGAAGCGTAAAGAATGAGTAAAGCAATAATGTAAAAAGCGAAATGGTAGGGTAAAAGTGAAAAAAGTATCCAACTTAAAATAAGCCCAATGCCACAATAAATTGAAATTTTATGGATATAGCCTTGGTCAATAAATTTACCTGAAAAATTGGCAACGAACGTTCCTAACACGCCAACAAAACCGAAAAGGCCAATGGTAAAGTCGCTAAAAAAATAGGGTGCCGGAGCCAGAAGCAACGACATGGTGGTAAAGGTTAAACTTACACAAGCAAATGTAAAACCACCAATATAAGTTCTGGTTCTTAACCGCCAATTTTGAATAAAAATCTGCGGTAAAGAGCGAATAGTTTTTACATAGTTTTCAGATTTGGTTGGTGGAAATAACCCGATATTACGATGCAAAATAAAGGCAATAACAAGTAATAGAAAACCACTGACCAGATAAATAATATTCCAAGCGAAAAGCGTAGACATCAGTCCAGAAAGGGAGCGGGCGAGTAAAACCCCCATCATCAGTCCACTCAGTAAAAAGCCTACGACACGGCCGCTTTGTTGAATTGGAACCAGACTTGCAGCAAGTGGTAACAAAAGTTGAGCTGCGCTGGAAAATAAACCAGTAATGATAGTGCCAAGCAGTAAAAGATAAATATTGTGCGAAAAACCGCTAATAATTAATCCACTTGAAGCCAATAACATAAAGATAAATAGCAGCTTGCGCTTTTCTATTATGTCCCCTAATGGCATTAAAAAGAGTAAGCCACATGCGTAGGTGATTTGGGCTAGAGTTGGCACCCACGCTGTAGTTGTTTCAGTTAAATTTAGACTTACACTAATTGAGTGAATAAGTGGCTGACTAAAATAATTTCCACCTGTACAAATGCCTGCGGCAATTGCCATTAAAATAATGGTTGGGGTATAGAGTGCGTTTTTCATCATGCCTATAGTCATAATGAAAGTGGAACTTTAATCAACACAACCATGACTCTTTTAAGTACGGTTATTAGTGCGTTTCATTCAAAGCATCTTGAATATTGTGCACCATGTGAATTAAACGTGGTCCAATTTCACCTTCAAGTTTTTCCGGATTTAAATGAAAACTTGGCGCACCACAGTTAAAAACATAAAGACCATGTTTAGAACTAACCAAAGGTACAGCCACTGAGTTCACTTCTTTATGCCACTCACCTAAAGACAAACAATATCCATAATCTTGATAATCACGGAAAGCACGTTCTAATGAGCGTTTTATGGCTGGCCAGTTTTCTGGATTCTTTTGTTTCAACGCATCAAGTAGAAAATTGCGTTCACGTTCAGGGGTCGCAGCTAAGCATGCTCGGCCCATTGAACTGCTATGCAGTGGTAAAGTTGAACCAATTGGACGGCGCATGTTTAATGCAGTTTCAATTTGCACAACATCGATATACACCATATTTAAGCGATCACGCGTTGCCATCGCTACAGGCGCTTGAACATACTGGCTCATCTCTTCCATATATTGATGAGCAATATTACGAATCGAGATGTTGGATAATGCTGCATATCCTAAAGATAAAACGCCAATATCTAATGTATATTTGGTCGAGTTAGGCAATTGTTTTAAATAACCTAATGACACAAGGGTATTGGTAATACGTGCAATGGTCGGTTTAGGTAAACCTGTCATTTTTGCTAATTCTTGGTTGCCAAGCACCTGATTATTTGCAGAAAAGCATCTTAAAAGTTCTAAACCGCGTGCTAAAGAAGCAATAAATTGCGGGTTGTTTTCCCGATGTATATGCGAAATAGGATCTAAACGTATCTCATCAAAATTTATTGGTTTTTCAGTTTCCGTGTTTTGAGACATTCGATCCTCAAATATAATTAAAGCAATAGTTTTGCCATTATATTTCGCTCTGCAAAATAAATCCATTCATCACTGCGCTGTTGTGATGAATGGATATTGGGTTCAATGGTTATGAAACGTTTTCAATCACCATCGCAAGACCTTGGCCTACACCAATACATAGGCTCACCACGGCATATTTCTTCTTACGGCGAATTAACTCGCGCGCTACTGTTAACGCAAGACGAGCGCCAGAGGCACCAAGTGGATGACCAACAGCAATCGCGCCACCGTTCGGGTTCACACGTGGGTCATTAAAATCAACATTTAAGCCTTTTAAACAAGATAAAACCTGTGAAGCAAAGGCTTCATTAATTTCAATAATATCCATGTCATCTAAAGTAAGGCCAGCGCGCGCAACAGCTTTTTTAATGGCTTCAATAGGACCTGCACCCATAATGCGTGGCTCAATACCAGCCGCCGCAGCGGACAAGATTTTTGCCATTGGTTTTAGGCCATATTTTTGACCCGCTGCTTCTGAACCAATCAAGAGTGCTGCTGCACCATCATTAATACCTGAAGCATTACCAGCTGTAACCACGCCACCTTCAAAGAGTGGTTTTAACTTTGTGAGTGCTTCAACAGTTGAGCTTGGACGAGGGTGTTCATCTTCAGAAACGAGTTTAGGTGGCAATTTTTTGCCTTGGAAAACCTCAATTGGGGTAATTTCATCGACAAAGAAACCTTCTTCTTTGGCTTTTTGATATTTGGCTTGTGATTGAGCTGCAAATAAGTCGGCTTGTTCACGGCTAATCCCAAACTCGGCTGCAACGTTATCGCCCGTTTCAGGCATTGAATGACCGCCGTACTGCGCAATAATTTTTTTATTGGGAAAGCGAGAACCAATGGTGGTGTCATAAATTTTTGCATCACGGCTA
>NZ_POYH01000101.1:108983-112276 GCF_002899995.1 Acinetobacter sp. AKBS16
GCACTTTCGGCTTTACCCATCACAAAAGGTGCGCGAGACATACTTTCTACACCACCTGCGATATAGAGCTCACCTTCACCACAAGTAATAGCACGTGCTGAGTCAATCACAGCACCTAAACCACTCGCACATAGACGGTTTACTGTCTGGCCTGGCACAGTGACAGGTAAACCTGCAAGTAACAGCGCGTTGCGTGCCACATTACGACTGTCTTCACCCGCTTGGTTGGTGTCGCCTAAGATCACATCTTCAATATCTGCGCCCGGTACACCAGTTTTTTCAAGTAGTTTTTGAATGACCGTTGCTGCTAAATCATCAGGACGAATTGAGGCAAGTTCACCCGCATGACGGCCAAATGGACTACGCAAACCATCATAGATATATGCATTTAACATTGAGAAATTCCTTTTCAAGACTCGTGAGTAAAAGTAAGAGGTAAATGAAGTGCGACACGACGCTGTAACCACGGGCTAGGGCGGTAACGCGGGTCATGCGTAAGTGCTGTTATACGGTTCAGAATAAGTAAGATTTTTTCACTGCCGACTTGATCGCCCCATTCAATTGGACCAAATGGGTAGCCTAAGCCAAGACGTACTGCAGCATTAATGTCATCTACCGTTGCAATATTTTGCTGGGCAATATCGCAACCTAAATTAATGACCATTGCTAAAACGCGCTGCGCAACAAAGCCAATACTTTCAGCAATCATGCTGACCATATTTCCATCTAGATTGAAAATAGAGTGAGAGGCTTGTCGGTATTCAGGTTTGGTAATGAGTGAAGGCATTAAGGTACGGTGCTTTGCAATGCCATAAAGCATGTCTATAGCAACAGCATGTTCTGGATTAACCCCAAGGCGAGTAGCCGCTTGAGTGGTATCTTCACCGTAACAAGCAAGTAAACATAAGCTATCTGTTTGTGGTTCAGAATTGGTGTCTAGGGTAATATTTTGCTGAGTTAAATAATCTTCGAGCTGTTTCTTATCATCTAAAAAATCGGCAGCGATCCAAACTTTTGGATATTTTGCTAAACGCTCTACAAACTTCGCAGGTTGTTCACCTGTTTTTGAACCAGTTTCATAGTTATAAAAACCCTGATTAACTTTACGTCCAAGTTGTTTAGCATCTAGCATTTGTTTGGTGAGCGGGTTTGGTTTGTAGCGGGCTTCTTCATAGTACTGATGATAAATCGACTCCATAACTGGATGCGAAACATCAAGGCCTGTTAAATCGAGTAATTCAAAAGGACCCATTCTAAATCCTACGCCGTCACGTAAAATTCGATCAATTTCACTGATATCACAGACATTCTCATTTAAGATTTTGAGCGCTTCGGTGCCATAAGCTCGGCCCGCGTGATTAATAATAAATCCAGGGGTGTCCTTCGCTACAACAGGGCGATGACCAAATGCACGAGACAGATCGTTTAAAGCATCAATAATAAGTGGGTCTGTTTTTAAACCACGAATGACTTCGACCACTTTCATGAGTGGAACGGGGTTAAAAAAGTGATAACCCACAACACGCTCAGGCTTTTTGCAATTTGCAGCAATGGCTGTAATAGAAAGAGAAGAGGTGTTTGAGGCTAAAATAGTATTATCCGAAACAATATCTTCAAGCTGCTGCATCAAGCTTTGTTTGATATCAAGACGTTCAACAATTGCTTCTACAATGAGGTCGCAATTTTTTAAATCTTCAATTTGATGAGCAACAATTAAATGGTTATTTGCCGCTGCTGCTTGCTCAGATGTAATTTTATTTTTGTCGACTAACTTTTGAAATGTAGCAGCCAGTTTTTCTTTAGCCTGTTCTGCTGCACCTGCTTTGGCATCATATAAATAAGTGGTATGACCTGACTGTGCAGCAATTTGAGCAATACCACTGCCCATAACACCTACACCAATCACAGCCATGCTTTTAATATCATAAGTCATGTCGATCATCCTGATTATTGATCTATATTTGAAATTAAACGGAAAAATAGGGTTGGGTGATTTAGCTTAAGCATTGTTTATCACCATCAATTGGTAAGATTTGTCCTGAAATTGAGCGACCACTGTCTGACGCTAAAAATAGGCATAAATCTGCAATATGCTTTGGATTGACAAAATATTTGAGCGACTGATTTTTCAGTACATTTTGAGTCACTTCTTCAAGTGAGGTCTGCGCTACATCGGCACGGGCCTGTAATACTCGCTGGACCCGATCACCATCGACTGCACCCGGAAGAATAGCGTTAACTCGAATATTATCTGTACCGAGTTCCATAGAAAGCGTTTTGGTAAAACCGATCAGCCCCCATTTTGAAGTGGAATAGGCCAATCGGTATGGATAGCCTAAGCGGCCGGCAATAGATGACATATTTATAATCACGCCTGCCTGTGCTTTCTTTAAATAGGGAATGGCTAACTGGGTAATTAAAAAAGTGCTATTCAGATTTAAATTAATGACCGTATTCCAATCTTCAAAACTTAGTTCATCTGCGGCAATGGTTGGGCCTGAGATGCCGGTGTTATTGATTAAAATATCAATACCGCCAAGTTTCTGAACTGCTTCATTAAACATGAGTTTAATTTGCTCATGATCAGCCAAATCACAGGTATATATATGTAGCTTTGGATAATCTTGTTGAAATTGTTCTAGGCTTTTAGCATTAATATCACAAACAAAAACTTCATCCTGATTGTTTAAAAATACCTCGGCAATGCATCGTCCAATCCCTGAACCACCTGCACTAATCAATACTTTTCTGGCCATTTTCATTCCTTTGTTATTATGGTTTTAAATTATTTACCTTGATACGACGGCTTACGCTTTTCGATAAAAGCTTGAACGCCTTCATTTTTATCTTCGGTCGAAAACAGTAACTGGAATGCTTTTCGTTCTAGAGTTAAGCCTGCATTTAATGGAACATCTTCGCTCATCAACGCAACTTCTTTAATTTGTTGCAGGGCAATCGGCGGCATTTTGGCTAGGCTTTGTGCCATTTGAATTGCAGTTGGAATAGTTTGGCCATCTTCTGTGACTTGTGAAACAAGACCAATCAAATAAGCTTCTTCGGCTTTGACCATGGCGCCTGTCATAATCATGCGCATGGCATGGAATTTACCCACAGCACGGAATAAACGTTGTGTACCGCCAGCACCAGGCATTAAACCAACTTTAATTTCCGGCTGGCCAAAGGTTGCACCTTTACCTGCAATAATAATGTCAGCGTGCATTGCAAGTTCGCAGCCACCCCCTAATGCATAACCATTTACGGCAGCAATCACGGGTTTAGGGCACTGGGCAATC
>NZ_POYH01000101.1:112358-120640 GCF_002899995.1 Acinetobacter sp. AKBS16
GCGTTCCAATAACGTTCTGTATGACGCAATAACATTTCTGTGGAAGTTGCGGTTGCCATTTCTTTTAGATCTGCACCTGCAGCAAAGACTTCTTCACCGCCTGTGAGCACAACTGCATTGATCTCATCGTTAAAACTTAACTCGGTAAAAACTTGTGCGAGTTGTTTACGAACTTCACCGTTTAAAGCATTTTTTGCTTCTGGGCGGTTAATTTTAACAACCGCTATTTTTTGAATAGAAAAGTCGACTTCTACGAAATTATTCCCTGTTGACACACTCATTTTTGAATTCCTTGTTTCGCATATCAAAACTATATTCCTTTTATGATGCTTATTTTGGAATTTATTTCAAGTCTTATTTCTTTTAAGAGCGTAGTTGTTATCTTTTAAAAGATCTAAGTTGTTGATATTACGTAGTGGTCTAATTTTAAATTTCGTTAAACGAAATTAATTTTCAAAAAATCTTGAAATTTGTATTTTTGTTCTCGTACTATGAAACACATCCGCAGTAAACAAGATTTAAAACATGGTATCCAGATTAGCTGGAGATGGCTGATGGGTACGATGGAAATACATAAAAAGGGAGATCACAGATGATCCGTGATGAAGGGATGTTGGAGCAGTTACTTTCAACAATTCGAGATTTTGTAAAAAATGAATTGATCCCTCGTGAAAACGAAGTGGTAGAGAAAGACAAAATTCCGGATGACATTGTGCAGCAAATGCGTGAGCTTGGTTTGTTCGGTCTTACAATTCCCGAAGAATATGGTGGCTTAGGCATCACTATGGAAGAGGAAGTCAGAGTTGCATTTGAACTTGGACAAACTTCACCGGCTTTTCGTTCTTTAATTGGTACTAATAACGGTATTGGCTCAAGTGCAATTTTGATTGATGGCACAGAAGAGCAAAAGCAGAAATATTTACCACGTTACGCAAGTGGCGAAATTATTGGTTCATTTTGTTTAACCGAGCCTGAATCTGGCTCTGACGCTGCTTCTTTAAAAACCAGTGCCGTAAAAGATGGCGATTTTTATGTGTTAAATGGCACCAAACGTTTTATTACCAATGCACCCCATGCTGCAACTTTCACTGTAATGGCTCGGACAAATCCTGAAATTAAAGGGTCGGGTGGCATTTCAGCTTTTTTAGTTGAGGCCAATACGCCGGGCATTACGTTGGGCAAAATTGACCAAAAAATGGGGCAAAAGGGTTCACATACCTGTGATGTGATTTTTGAAAATTGCCGTGTGCCTGCTTCTGCACTGATTGGTGGGGTAGAAGGTGTCGGTTTTAAAACGGCCATGAAAGTGCTGGATAAAGGGCGTTTGCATATTGGTGCCTATAGCGTAGGTGTTGCCGAACGCATGTTAAACGACGCACTGCACTATGCGATTGAGCGTAAGCAGTTTGGTCAACCTATTGCAAACTTCCAGCTTATTCAAGCCATGCTTGCCGACTCAAAAGCCGAGATTTATGCAGCTAAATGTATGGTCCTAGATGCAGCTCGCCGCCGTGATAATGGTGAAAACATTAGCACGGAAGCTTCTTGCGCAAAAATGTTTGCGACCGAAATGTGTGGTCGTGTTGCTGACCGCTGTGTACAGATTCACGGTGGTGCGGGCTATATCAGTGAATATGCCATCGAGCGTTTTTATCGAGATGTGCGTTTGTTCCGTTTATATGAAGGAACCACGCAAGTTCAACAACTTATTATTGCCAAAAACATGATTAGGGAAGCTACAGCCTAATAAAAAATCAAATGCCATGAGGCATGGGATGCCTCATGTTCCTTCTGAGGATATGGACATGACAACAAAGACTGTTACAGAGAATATGAGTAGCACTGAAGCTATTCAAACACCAAAAAAGATTTGGATTACAGCTTTTATATTCGCTTTTTTTACACTTTTATGTGACGGGGCCGACTTAGGTTTTTTGGCATTAAGTCTCACTAGTCTTAAAGCAGAGTTTCATTTAACTGGTGTGCAAGCCGGAACATTAGGAAGCTTGACACTATTTGGTTCGGCCGTGGGTGGTCTTATTGGTGGTTGGGCTTGCGACCGTTTTGGTCGGGTTCGCATTATTGTTTTCTTTATTGCTTTTTCTTCGATATTAACCTGCGCACTCGGCTTTACACATTCTTATATGCAATTTGCAGTTTTAAGAACAATAGGCGCCATGGGCTTAGGTGCATTATATATTGCCTGTAACATTCTTATGTCTGAAATGGTGCCAACCAAACACCGTTCTACCGTTTTAGCAACGCTGATGACAGGTTATACACTAGGTTCTTTATTAGCGACCTTATTAGCTGGACATATTATTCCTGAACATGGCTGGCGTTTCCTATACTGGATTGCAATTACGCCTGTGGTTTTGTCAGTTTTGATGCACTTTTGCGTACCTGAACCTGAGTCATGGAAAAAAGCCCGTCAACTAAAAGCGCTAGAAGTCGCTCAAAGTAACCAACCTAAAAAACGCCAAAATCCATATCTTGAGATTTTAAGAGATAAGAAACATGGCACCATGTTTGTTCTTTGGATTATTAGTACGGGTGCATTGCAGTTTGGTTATTACGGCGTAAGTAACTGGTTACCTGCTTATTTAGAGTCTGACCTTGGCATCAAGTTTAAAGAAATGGCGATGTATATGGTCGGTACATTCCTAATTATGATGTTTGCCAAAGTAATTGCAGGTATTGTTGCCGATAAATTAGGACGCCGCGCTGTATTTGCTTTCGGAACCATTGGTACAGCCTTATTTATTCCGGTCATTGTCTACTTAAATACACCAACCAACATTTTATGGATGATGCTGTTTTTCGGTTTCCTTTACGGTATGCCTTATGCAATTAATGCCACATATATGACAGAAAGCTTCCCGACTTCTATTCGAGGCTCGGCAGTGGGTGGTGCTTATAACATTGGCAAAGTACTTTCTATTTTCTCTCCATTAACAATTGGTTATCTATCGCAAAACGGTTCTATTGGTTTAGGGCTCTTGGTGATGGCTGCGGCTTATTTTATCTGCGGGGTAATTCCATTGTTATTTATTAAAGACCGACTATTTAACCCGCAAAAGGCAGAGTGACAGATCAATCTGTCACCTTAAATTAAGGATGAAAAGGGACAAGTGAGATGATAAATAAAATCACCAGTGACATTGAACCGATTTTAAAAGCTATTCCTGATGGGGCAACCATCATGACAGGCGGGTTTGGTGTGACGGGGCAACCTGCTGAATTAATTGAAGCCTTAATCGATTTAGGAAAAAAAGAACTCACCATTGTAAATAACAATGCAGCTTCGGGTGACCGTGGTTTAACCAAGCTGATTATTGCTGGCTGTGTTAAAAAAATGATTTGTTCATTTCCGAAATCTGCCGGATCAACCGTTTTTCAAGACTTATATAGAGCGGGAAAAATTGAGTTAGAACTGGTTCCACAAGGTAATTTGGCTTGTCGTATTCAGGCCGCAGGTGCTGGTCTCGGGGCTATTTTTACTCCGACTGGTTATGGTACTAAAGTTGCCGAGGGTAAAGAGACCCGAACCATTAACGGTAAAAACTATGTGCTTGAATATCCACTTGAAGCTGATTTTGCACTGATTTATGCCGATAAAGCCGACCGCTGGGGCAATTTAACATACCGTAAAGCAGCCCGCAATTTTGGCCCAATTATGGCAAAAGCCGCCAAGACCACGATTGTTCAAGTGAATGACACCGTAGAGCTAGGAACGCTTGACCCTGAGTGCATTATTACACCGGGAATTTTTGTACAGCACGTTGTAAAAGTAGGAGATATCTAATGTCAGTTCAAAAGCGTTCTCGTGAAGATATTGCCAAACTCATTGCCAATGACATTCCGGAAGGTTCTTATGTCAATTTAGGGATTGGCTTACCGACCAACGTTGCTAAATTTTTGCCAAAAGACAAAGAAATCTTTTTACATTCGGAAAATGGGGTTTTGGCTTTTGGTCCACCACCACAACCGGGTGAGGAAGACCAAGACTTAGTGAATGCCGGAAAAGAGCTTGTTACTTTGTTAGACGGTGGATGCTTTATGCATCATGGCGACTCATTTGACATTATGCGTGGCGGTCATCTGGACATTTGTGTGATTGGTGCATTCCAAGTTGCGGTAAATGGAGACTTGGCAAACTGGCATACCGGTAAAGCGGATGATGTACCAGCAGTCGGCGGTGCTATGGACTTGGCGGTCGGCGCAAAAACGATTTATGTCTATATGGAACATGTCACTAAAAAAGGTGAGTCCAAAATTGTAAAAGAACTGAGCTATCCAATGACGGGTGAGCAGTGTGTCAATCGTATTTATACCGATTTATGCATTATTGAACTCAAAGACCAAAAAGCTTATGTCACAGAAATGGTGGAAGGCTTAACTTTTGATGAGCTACAGGCAGTCACAGACTGTGAACTAATCGATGCACGTGTAGCCTAAATACACACGGAAAAACGCTTCTTTAAGGATTAAAAGATGAAAAAATTAATATTAGCTGCAGCTTGCGCTGCGGCTTCAGGGACTATTTTTGCAAATTCTTCAGATACGACAGAACAAAGAATTAATTTGCTAGAAACCGAGCTGCAAAAATTAAAGGCAGAACTTGCTGCTCAGAAACAAACTCAAAATAATTTACAAGTCAAACAGGTAAAGATTGAAGAGAACATTGAAAAAACTAAAGCGACTGTAACAGAGAAGCCTGTTGCTCCTTCGTGGGTGACTTGGACAGATAATGTGAAGGTTTACGGTATTGCTCGTATTGATGCAGCAGTTGATTTTAAATCATCACCAGACTCGGGCGGTAGAACGACCAGCAGTCTGTACCGAACACCTTTTGAAAGTGAAAAACGTTCAAACCATGCACGCTCTGATGCGATGATTAATGCAAGCCGACTCGGTGTTTATTTTAATAGTCCAAATAAAGCGGTTACAGGGAATATCGAAGCCGATTTCTTTGATAGCTCTAACATGGGAACGGGGGATGGTAAATTCCGTATCCGTCATGCATTTTTTACCTATAAAGACTGGACCTTTGGTCAAACATGGTCACTCATGTCTAACATGGAAACCCGTACAGAAGCTGTCGATTACACCCAATTTGTGGGAACCTCTTATACGCGTACTCCTCAAATTCGTTATGACTGGAAAATTGATGCCAATAATGATTTAAAAGTAGCTTTGGAATATACAGGTTCGAGAGTCTCGGCATTTCCAACTTTAACTGGTCGTTATACCTTTAAACAAGGTCCTTTAACGGCCCTTGCTCAAGGCTTTATTAATGAAAAGTCTACAGATGTGGCAACTGCCACGGTGAAAAAAGTAAGTTGGGGTGCAGGAGGCGGCTTAAAATATCAACTCACGCCAAAACAATCGGTACAAGCAAATTATCAATATATTGTCGGTGATCAAAAATTTATGCCGTATACCACCCAAAGTGGGTTGGCAAATTCAACAAGTTTAAATGCCGCGGGTGATTTCTCTTTAAACGAAGACAAAACAGATTTGGTTATGAATAAGTTGAATAGCATCAATATTGGTTATTCATATAAATTTAATGAGCAATGGCGTGCAAACTTATCGGCTTCAATGTTTGATTATGATGATGACACGGCTTATGCCAAACTTAACCCAGATGCCAACAAGCGTTTAACTGATTACGCAGCTAACGTTTTCTATTCACCAATTGAGCAAATGGATATTGGGATGGAATATCACCAAGGCAAACGAGAAGTGTTTGACGGCAGAACCGCTGATGTATCACGTGTAAACTTTGTATCGATGTATAAATTCTAAAATGGGGCGTAGTTAAAAATGGAAAAAATAGTTGAGCCCAATGCAGAAAATATACTGTCAAAAAGCTTTATTTTTATCATGGCAATGACATGTGGAATTTGTGCGGGTTCAAACTATTATATCCAGCCCTTAATCTATTCGATTGCTGAAGCATTAAAAGTTAATGCCGATCAAGTCGCTTTAACTATTGTGATTAGCCAACTGTCATATGCAGTTGGCCTTTTTATATTGGTTCCCTTAGGCGACTTTTTTGAAAAGCGCAGTTATATTTGCTTGCTCATGTGCTGTACGGGGCTTGCACAAGTAGGGCTATCCTTAAGTCAAACCTTGCCAGCTTTATATGGCTTTACCTTTTTAGCCACATTCTTTTCAATTGCGACTCAAGTTTTAGTTCCTTTCGCCGCAGGTTTAGCTAGTCCAAAAAAAAGTCCTCAAGTTGTAGGCACTCTCATGAGTGGTTTGTTTTTGGGAATATTATTGGCGCGCTCTATTGCAGGCTTACTTTCTACAGTTTGGTCTTGGCATGCGGTTTATTTAATTAGCGGAATTGTCATTTTGGTGTTTGCATGGGTAATGTGGGTAAAGTTACCAGTTGCGCGAAAATCCCATCAACTTAATATTCTACAGATTTATGGTTCACTATTTTCATTAGCTGTTCACCAGCCGCATTTATTACGCCGTGGTTTTGCTGGTGGAATTGGCTTTGGTATTTTGGCTCTCATTTTTACCACCATGACTTTTATTTTGGCGAATGAGCCTTATCACTTTAACGATTTCCAAATTGGTTTATTTGGAATTGTGGGCTTGGCTGGCGTATTTGCGACTCCTTGGGCAGGTAAGAAAATTGCAGCAGGTCTTGAAAATAAAATTGCAGTGATTTGCATGGGGTTATTAATGAGTGCATGGATACCCCTATTTTTTGCTCAGCAGTCTCTGGTTGCCTACGCTGTTGGTGTGATTATGGCGTACTTCGGTTTGTCAGCATTTCATGTACTCAACCAAAATCTGGTCTACCGTATTTCGGCCGAGGCACGTTCCCGTATTAATTCAATTTATATGACCTTATATTTTGGCGGAGCCGCCTTAGGTTCTTTTATTGCGGTGTATGCTTGGAAACACTGGGGATGGGAAGCATGTGCAGCCTTAGGGCTAGGGTTGGCAATATTAAGTTTCGTGATTGATCGCTTTGATTTTTATGAAATGAACAAGATAGTAAAGCAAGAAAAAGCTCCATAAACAGGAGCTTAGATATTTTATTATTTGCGAATAATCATTAAGGTTGCCGAAGCAAAAGCATACACTTTGCCGTTCTCATCTACGATTTTACCTTCGGTACTAATAATATTACGACCCGCGTTAATTAATTCGGCCGTCGCATAGTAAGACGTATCAACCTGCATGGGGCGGATCATTTTTACATTTAAATCAATGGTTCCATAGCCAACACCATGTTCAAGTAGGGTATGGGCCGCACTGCCTGTCGCCGTATCTAAAGCTGTGGCACAAAAGCCGCCGTGTACACCGCCTTGTATATTTCTATGTTCTTTGCGAGGAGTAACTTTATAAGTTGCTTTACCTTCGGAAACTTCAACGAGTTCCATCGGTATGGTGTGAGCCATAGGTGATGGAGAAACTTCACCATTTTTTAAAGCGGTTAAAAACTCAAGACCTGTGTATTTCGGGCTTTCCATAAATCGTCCTTGCATGATTAAGCAATCTAATCACCATACTATAAATTGATTTTTTACGGAATAAAATTTTGCAATACAAAATATAAATTTATTTTAATTAAACGAGATTAACTACTTTTTTATATTAAATTTGTATTTAAAAACATATGTTTATATTTTATCTCTATAGCCAAGTTATGATAATTTTATTAAATTAGTGAAAATATATTTTGCTATAAGAAATTTTTTGATATTTTGATGAGATGAAACAATAAAAGTCCATTTTAAGGAAAAACGATATCTGCCCATAACACAGGCAGAGAGGTGAAAGGAAAAAAACTATGCCTTTATACAAAGCTCCATTACGCGATATCCAATTTGTACTGCATGAAATGCTTCAAACAGAACAGAACTATCAAGGTTTAAGCAAATATAAGGAAAGCGTAAATCGAGAATTAATTGATCAATATTTAGAGGCAGCAGCAGATTTTTGTGAAAATGAATTGGCGCCTATAAATCAAAATGGTGATCAAGAAGGGTGTCATTTAAATCAAGGCGTAGTCACAACACCGAAAGGTTTTAAAGAAGCCTACCAAAAATATGCCGAGCTTGGGTTTACTTCATTAACCGCCGATCCGGAATATGGTGGGCAGGGCTTGCCGACATTGCTGCGGATCGCGATTTCTGAAATGTTATGTGGTTCTAATTGGGCTTGGGCAATGTATCCGGGCTTGTCTCATGGGGCAATGAGAACGATTGAGCATCATGGCACTGAGCAACAAAAGCAAAAGTTTTTAACTA
>NZ_POYH01000101.1:120702-124477 GCF_002899995.1 Acinetobacter sp. AKBS16
GCTCATTAGTGGCGTCTGGACTGGTACGATGTGTTTAACCGAATCACATGCGGGTTCGGACCTTGGATTAATTAGAACAAAAGCAGAACCAAATCCGGACGGTAGCTACTCCATTACGGGTGAAAAGATTTTTATCTCGGCGGGTGAGCATGATCTTTCAGAAAATATTATTCATATTGTTTTAGCTCGTTTGCCTCAAGCACCCGTAGGGACCAAAGGCATTTCTCTATTTATTGTGCCTAAATTTAATGTGAGTGATGACGCTCAGGTGCTAGACCGTAATAAAGTCGTTTGTAGTGCGATTGAACATAAAATGGGGATTCATGGCAATGCCACCTGTGTACTGAATTTTGATGGCGCGAAAGGTTATTTGATTGGTCCGGAAAATCGCGGGCTCAATTGTATGTTTACCTTTATGAATACCGCACGTATTGGAACAGCCGTACAAGGGCTTGCTGCTTCTGAAATTTCATTTCAAGGCGCATTAAGTTATGCCAAAGAGCGACTCGCCATGCGCTCGTTATCTGGTCCTAAATATCCTGAGAAAAATGCCGATCCAATTATTGTGCATCCCGCTGTGCGCTCGATGTTAATGACACAAAAAGCTTTTTCTGAAGGTGGCCGTGCACTAGCTTACTTTTTGGCTCAGCATGTCGATATTGTCGAAAGCTCAAATGATCAGGAACAGCAAAAACACTCCGATGAATTACTGGCTTTTTTAACACCCATTGCTAAGGCCTTTTTAACAGAGTCAGGTAATGAGTCTGCAAAGCATGGCGTTCAAGTATTTGGTGGACATGGCTTTATTGTTGAGCATGGTATGGAGCAAATTGTACGTGATGCGCGTATCTCAACCTTGTATGAAGGAACGACCGAAATTCAGTCTCTAGATCTGCTGGCACGTAAAGTCCTCAAGTCGGAAGGCAAACTTTTAAAGAACATGACTGATTTAATTGATCAGTTTATTAGCCAGCACCAATCCAATGAAGTGCTGAAACCTTATTTAGAAAAATTAGCTGAGCTTAAGCAGCAATGGCTGTCACTGACCAAATCGATTGCAGAGAAAGCCAAGCACAACCCTGAAGAAATAGGAGCCGCTTCAGTAGATTATCTTTATTTTTCTAGTTACATCGTGTTCGCGTATTTGTGGGCTCGAATGGCACAAGTTGCCCATGAAAAATTAGAATCGGGTACACAAGAGGAAGCTTTTTATAAAGCAAAATTAACGACAGCTAAGTTTTTCTATCAAAAGCTTTTGCATCGTACACAGAGCCATGCAGCTTCTATTGAGTCTGGAGCTGAATCTGTGATGGAGCTCGATCAAGATGCTTTTGCATTTTAGTGAATGGTAAGTTCTAGAATCGCTGGGTGAAATTGATATGCGAAATTTTACCTAGTGATTAAATTTGTAATTTTAGACTCATCAGTTTTTGGTAGGAAAAACCAGTTGAGCCAATGAAATAGAGGGTTAACATAAGCATTAAAACGTGAATTTTCATCAAATATTGAAGTTGTATAAGGACTAAGGAAAGAAAATCATGAATGCTTATTATCAATTACTGAATAGAACAATTGGTCCTCAAGGTGAAGTGATTGCTCATTATTGCTCAACTGTTCATGCGCAAGGTGCTTGGAACCCTCATGAACAGCATATGGCGCCTGCAAGTGGCGTGATCGCAGTAGAGTTAGAACAATTTTCACCGCGACAAGATATGCGAATTGGCCGAATTAGTTTTGATATTTTTGGATTAATTGCATTTGGTGAATTTACGATTAAGACCCATGTGATTCGTGCTGGTAAAACCATTGAATTGATTGAAGCAGAACTACAAGCGCAAGGTAAAACTTGTATTGTGGCTAGAGCATGGCGCATGTGTACTCAAGACAGTTCCGAGATTGCGGGGCTTGAAGATCAACCAATTCATCATCCCGATACCTTTACTGAATGGTCGGGCATGAAAAGATGGCCGGGTGGTTTTATCCAGACCCTCGTCACTAAAACTAATGATCAGCATCGCGCGGGCAAAGGCATTGTTTGGCTAAACAATGACAAAGAAATGGTTGAAGGGCAGCCGACCACAGATTTTGCGCATTTAATTGGCATGGTAGATGCGGCAAACGGCATTGTCCCAAGACAAGAAGGCGAATTTACTTGGGGCTTTCCAAATCTTGATTTACAAATCCACATGCACCGTTATCCGCAAGGGAAATGGCTAGGTTTGGAAACCGTTCAGCAATATGGTTCGGATGGCATTGGTTTAACCAGTGCAGTTTTACATGATGTATATGGTCCATTTGGACGAAGCGAGCAGATTTTGACTTTACGTAAAATGACTAAATAAATTTTTGAGCCAATAAAAAGTCATCCCTCAGGATGACTTTTTTATTTTGAGATTTAATTTTTAGTTACGGACTTTTAGCAGTGTTGGGGTAAGTTCATCCCAACGTTGTTTTGCAGCGTCCATTGCTTTCATTTTGATATGCCCATAACCACGAACTTCTGCCGGTAATTTTGCAATTTGTTCAGCAACTGCCAAGTTATGATTGTCTGGTGCTTCAACAAGTGCTTCAACAAATGCGATATAACGGTCACGCCAAGCTTGTTCGTGTTGACGTTCTTCTTGACGTGCAAATGGGTCAAGGAAAGTTTCACGAAGCCATTGTAAGCGAGCAAGCATCATCATTGGGAAGCGCATCCAGTAACCAAACGCACGTTTACGGACATTTTTCAGGCCACCAAGTAACGCTGGCGGAGCAAGATGATACGTTAAACGTAAGCCTTTACCAAATTGGGTTTCGATCGATTCTTTGAAGCTTTTACCTGTTAGTAGACGTGCAACTTCATATTCATCTTTATAAGCCATAACTCTATAAAGCTGAGTTGCAATCGTACCTGTTAACTCTTCTGGTAACTTTTTAGCTGCCAATTCTACAAGTGTGCGGTATTTAGCTGCATAAGCTTCATTCCAGTAGTCTGTTAGACGAGCAGAACGGTCTTCAACAAGTTCAGCCAAAGTTTGCGGAGTTTTAGTTTTTGGCATTGCTGCAAGTAAACGAGCAGCTAAAGTCGGGTCACTTGCAAGATGACAACCCACGCGGAAAGCTTCAATGTTCTTTTCAACAGCCGTACCATTTAGGCGAATTGCTTTTTCAATGCTTTCACGTAATAGTGGAATGCGACCAGATTGCCATGCCATACCGAGTAATAACTGGTTGGTATAAATTGAATCACCTAAGAGTAGTGTGGCAATGCGAGCCGCTGGTAGAGAAACCAGTTGACCTTGACGAACACGACCACGAAGACGGTCAATTAAATCGGTAATAGGTGCATACCAGTCACGAGATTTAATAAACTCAGAAGTAGGAGTGCTGTCTTCATTCACAATCACTAAGGCATCTTCTTTTAAGCGAGAGAGGGCTGCACCACTACCAGCAACTACCGCATCTGCACCAATGAGTAATTCACATTGACCTGCTGGAATTTTGGTCGAAGAAATTTGCTCATCACTTGCTGCAAGTTGTACGTATGAATAAACCGTACCACCTTTTTGCGCAAGACCTGCCATATCCATAACACGTGTTGCTTTGCCTTCTAGGTGAGCTGCCATACCAAGAAGTGCACCGATAGTCACAACACCCGTACCACCAATACCGCCGACCATAATACGACTTGGAACATCATATAACTGAGGAATGATTGGAGATGTTGGCCATCCTGCGCTAATACCTTCAAATTTAGCAGGACGTTTCATATCACGTGTATGAACAGTCA
This sequence comes from Acinetobacter sp. AKBS16, assembly GCF_002899995.1. NCBI lineage: Bacteria > Pseudomonadati > Pseudomonadota > Gammaproteobacteria > Moraxellales > Moraxellaceae > Acinetobacter > Acinetobacter sp. AKBS16. The sequence continues at coordinate 124,475 of NZ_POYH01000101.1, forward strand.
CAA
>NZ_POYH01000101.1:124583-128422 GCF_002899995.1 Acinetobacter sp. AKBS16
CTTGGGCAGAATCCTTCAGCACAAGTGAAGTCCTTATTACAGCTACTTTGGTTAATTTGACGTTTAGTGCCTAAAGCTGTTTCTACTGGCTCAATAGATAAACAGTTTGATTTTTTAGAACAGTCGCCACAGCCTTCGCAAATATCGGTATTAATGAATAAACGTTCAGCTGGGTCAGGGTAAGCATCACGTTTACGACGACGGCGTTTTTCACTGGCACAGGTTTGTACATAAATTAAAGCAGTTACACCTGAAATTTCACGTAGCTCACGTTGAACTGCGTCAAGTTCATTACGGTGGCGAATTTCTACACCTGGTGCAATACCGTCTTCTTCATTTAACAGTTTGATTTCATCAGTCACAATGACTTGTTTTTTAATACCTTCGGCATCGAGCTGACGAGTTAATTGTGCAACACTCAAATGACCATCTACATGCTGACCGCCTGTCATAGCGACAGCGTCGTTGTAAAGGATTTTGTAGGTGATATTGGTTTTTGCAGCGATAGATTGACGAATTGCCAAGTAACCTGAGTGGAAGTAAGTTCCATCACCAAGGTTGGCAAAAATGTGTTTTTCATTGGTAAAAGGCGATGCACCAACCCAGCTTACACCTTCACCGCCCATTTGAGAGAATGTTTCCGTACCGCGGTCAAGTGAAACGGCAATATAGTGACAACCGATACCGCCTAATGCACGGCTACCTTCAGGAACGACTGTTGATGAGTTATGAGGGCAACCACTACAGAAATAAGGTTTACGTTCAGCAAGGTCAATAACACGTTTTGATTCTTGCTCTGCTTTTAGTAGGAGGTCGATTCTGCTTTGAATTTGTACTTTTAAGCTTTCTGGAATATCTAGTTTTAAGAAGCGAGCAGCCAGCATTTTTGCAATCGGTTCAGGCTGGTACTCATAGTGACCAATGAGTGGTGCTTCTTCAATAGAGGTACTCCATTCACCTTTGCCGTCAGTTGCTTTACCAATGACACGAGGACGTTGGTCATCAGGAAGTGAGTAAAGCTCATCTTTAATTTGTGTTTCAAGAATTGGACGTTTTTCTTCAATAACGATCAACTCTTCTAAACCTTTGGCGAATTCACGAATACCTTGTGGTTCTAAAGGCCAAATCAGACCAACCTGATAAACACGTAGCCCAAGCTGTTGGGCTGTTTCATCTTCAATTCCTAAAATACGTAGGGCTTCAATGGTATCTAAATAACCTTTACCACTTGCAGCAATACCGACACGGGCATTTTCACAAGGCCATGTTACGGTATTGATTTTATTCGCACGGGCATAGGCCAAAACAGCTGGTAAGCGATATTTATAAAGACGTTCTTCTTGTTGGATGCCATGATCGGGCCAACGAATATTGACGCCACCCTCTGGGAAATTAACATCTTCTGGTATAACAGGAGTGACACGGTCTAAGTCGACATGAACTGAAGCGGAAGTTTCTACAATTTCACTGACCAGCTTCATGGAAGTCCAAAGACCAGAAAAACGTGAAACTGCGATGGCGTGAACACCAAAATCTAAAATTTGTTGAACGGATGTTGGGTAGAAAATTGGAATACCGCAACCAATCATGACATGCTCAGACTGGTGGGGAACTGTAGAAGATTTACATGAGTGGTCATCACCAAATAAAGCAACAACACCACCACGTTCAGAGGTACCAGCTAAGTTAGCATGGCGGAGTACATCGCCTGAACGGTCAACACCCGGGCCTTTACCATACCACCATGAAGACACTCCATCATATTTGCCTTGACCTGAAAGATTTGCTTGTTGTGTACCCCAGATTGCGGTAGCAGCCAAGTCTTCGTTTACACCAGGTTGAAATACGACATTATGGGATTTAAGTAATCCTTCAACTTGCCAAAGGAAATTATCATAGTTACCAATAGGGGAGCCACGATAACCAGAAATAAAACCAGCAGTATGATAACCATTGATCGCGTCACGGCGAGTTTGGGCAAGAGGCAAGCGAACAAGTGCCTGAATGCCGGTCATAAATGCTGTACCGTTATCACTTACATATTTATCTTCAAGTGACACATCCTTTGTTGCAATAATATTTGGAGTGACTTTTGTAGCTATATTCATTTATATCTCCTTAGAATTTTTAGTAGCTCGGACTACTTTCTTTTTTCAACATCCAGTTGAATATTTGGAGCAAGTGACATACGAAATAAAAAAGATCGGTTCCTCTTCTTAAAAAAAGAATTAGTGCCAATGTATGTACATTTAGTCATTGTGGTTGATCTAAACTGGTGCAACAATCCGTAATTTAGGAAAAGATATTTACGTTATGCGCAAAAATCTCGATGGTGGACTTTTGCATGCAATGCATGCATTCCTGAAAGTGATTGATAGCGGGAGTTTCACAGCAGCAGCTGAGCAGATGGATCTGACCACAGCACAGGTTTCACGTCTTATCAGCGAGCTAGAAACACGCTTAGGTACAAAATTAATACAACGCTCAACGCGCCAGCAGGCACTGACTGATATTGGTGCAACTTATGCAGAACGTTGTAGGCAAGTTATTTCAATGGTGGATGAAGCAGAGGCAGAAGTCACCGGAACGGCATCTAAACCTAAAGGTCGTTTACGTGTATTAAGTATGGGAAGCTTTGGGCATCATTATGTTTTCCCTGTCATGGCCGAGTTTTGTAAGCATTATCCCGAATTAACCGTGGAATATACGACCTCACAATACGTTCCAGACCTGTTAGCAAAAGGGGTGGATGTCAGTCTTTATCTCACTGAATCATTAACAGACTCTCGTTTTGTTGCACGCAGAATTGGCACTATTTTTTCTGTTTTATGTGCTTCACCTGCGTACCTAGAAAAACATGGCGTTCCTAAGTCTCCAGAAGACTTAAAAAATCATGCCTGTTTACGCTTGGTAAACCCATCTATTACGCCAGATTGGCATTTGTTAAATGCCAATGGTGAGTCTTGTCAAATCGACATTGGAGGGCAACTCATTGCAGATAACCCTGAGTTATTGTTAGATGTGGTGCAACAGGATATGGGGGTCGCGTTATTGCCGATGTTTTCGGCTTTAGACGCGGTTCAAAATGGAAGATTATGTCATATCTTGCCTGAGTGGCGTTCGCCCGATATCGGAGTTTATACCTTATTGCCTTCACGCCATTTTATTGATGCCAAAACACGCGCATGGTTGGATTGGGTAGAAGAATATATTTCGCCAAGAATTGAAATGGATGCATCTTATTTTTATAAATAATGAGATAAATTTTTTAAGGATTACAATTGAAAAAGGATGAAGAATAATACGGATTAGAATAAAAATAGGGTAGAAAATGCTTCTTTTTAAAGAGGCATTTAATACAGAAATAAATAATAGATTTTAAAAAAATTGCATGAGGGATTGAGCCCCAATTCCTGAACAGAATGAGATAAAGATGAGATAGGATGATCTGGTACTTTGCCTAATATTCAGCTTTATACCAGATACTGAGCTATTTTAATTTATGACTATGCACACTTGGTCTGCCAATACGCATTTGCATAATTCGACAAGCTTTTTCGGTTTAATACATTGCTAATATTTTGGCTGGCTTGCATCAGTTTCTCTAAGTCAATGCCAGTTTCAAAGCCCATGTGTGACAGCAAATAAAACAAATCTTCGGTCGATACATTACCCGAAGCTCCTTTGGCATAAGGGCAACCCCCAAGTCCTGCAAGAGACGAGTCAAAAACACGAATGCCTTGCTGTAAAGACTGATAAATATTGGCAATTGCCATACCATAGGTGTTGTGGAAATGCCCAGCTAAAACCTTGCTGTCGAGTTCAGCAAGGCAGGCTTG
>NZ_POYH01000101.1:128505-128996 GCF_002899995.1 Acinetobacter sp. AKBS16
TACCTTTTGAACGCGATCTGGTGTTGCGGTGCCAATGGTTTCACCCAAAGACACTTCATAGCAGCCCATGTCATAGAGTCGTTTAACCACTTTTACGACTTGCTCAGGGGCAATTGCGCCTTCATAAGGACAATCGACAATACAAGAGACATAGCCGCGTACACGGATGTTATGTGCTTTTGCTGCGTTCAGGACATCGCTAAACTTTTCAAAGCTTTCGTCGATTGAACAGTTGATATTTTTACGGGTAAAACTTTCAGAAGCTGCGGTAAACACCGCAACCTCTTTGCATCCTACCGCTTGAGCAGTTTCAAAACCTTTAATATTTGGAGTAAGCAGGCTAAATTGCACATCGGTTGTTTGGGGTAACAGCTTAAATAGCTCGTCACTTTGGGCCATTTGCGGTACCCATTTTGCCGAAACGCATGAACCGACTTCAATGGATTTTAGGCCTGCACTGATTAGGTCATTAATAAAGTTTAAGCGTTGTT
>NZ_POYH01000101.1:129076-134141 GCF_002899995.1 Acinetobacter sp. AKBS16
GACAGTTAAAGCCTGCTTTTCATTTTGGAGGCCGTCTCTGGGACCGACCTCCACGATTTTGACAAATTCACTCATGCAACTTCCTCCTGAGCAGGCTGAAATTCCACAAGCTCATCGCCAGCTTTGACCTGATCGCCCACTTGGAAATAGGAGTCTACAATCACGCCGTCTTTAGGGGCGCGGATGGTATATTCCATTTTCATTGCTTCAAGCGTCATTAAAATATCGTCTTTCTTCACGCTATGATTTGCACTGACTAGCACTTGAGTGACCACGCCCGGCATTGGGGCTTTTAAGTGACCTTCATCGGCTTGGCTATCTGCCTGATTAAAGTCTTGGCGGATATAAGCAAACTTATAGCTTTGACCATTTTGGAACAAAGTAATGCCTTGCTGACTTTGGTTAAAAGGTAGCTTTTGCTGAGTCTCACCAATTTGAACAGAGGCAGTATGTGCATCAAGCAATTGACCTGAAATTGGGTAGCTTTGACCGTTATATTCTGCGGTGAAGCCATCTTCATTTGAGGCAAATTTGATTTGAATATTTTGGTTTAAATAGTTCAGTTTAATGCTGTGCTGATAAGCAATATTTAAACGCCAAAGCGGCTGAGCTTGCCAAAGCTGTTTTTGGCTTGAGCTGTTGTTATTAAGTTGGCTTAAAAACTCAATAAATGCTGCGGCTACCACAAGTTCCGGTTTGATCTCTTCAGGGCTAAACAAGAAGTTTTGTTCACGCTGAATCAGGTTGGTATCAAGCTTGGCTTGTTTAAACGATTCGCTACGAACAATTTTTTCAAGAAAAGCAATGTTGTTGCCTAAACCATCGACATGGAATTGGCTTAAAGCATTTTGCATTTGAATAAGCGCAGCTTCACGGTTTTTACCCCATACGATGAGTTTGGCAATCATTGGGTCGTAATAGGTCGTGATTTCATCGCCTTCAATAATACCGCTGTCTACACGCACATATTGGTTTTGAGTTGGATAGCGCAAATAGTCGATTTTACCAATAGCAGGTAAAAAGCCTTTTTCTGGTTCTTCAGCGTAAATCCGCGCTTCAAGCGCATGTCCGTGAATTTTTAATTCGTTTTGTAGTTTAGGTAAAGGTTCGCCATAAGCGACGCGAAGTTGCCACTCGACCAAGTCTTCACCTGTAATCATTTCAGTAACAGGGTGCTCGACTTGCAGACGGGTATTCATTTCCATGAAATACGCCGTTCCGTCTTGTTCCACAATAAACTCAACCGTACCTGCACCAACATAATTTACCGCTCGTGCAGCATCAATTGCAGCTTGGCGCATTGCATCGAGCTTTTCGCTTGGCATTTGTGGAGCAGGGGCTTCTTCTAGCACTTTTTGGTGGCGGCGTTGTACTGAACAGTCGCGTTCAAACAAATGTACGTAGTTGCCATGTGTATCGCCAAACACTTGCACTTCAATATGGCGCGGTTGAATCACATAACGCTCAATCAAGACATCATCATTACCAAAACTCGATTTGGCCTCACGTTTACAAGAGGCTAAGGCATGCAGAAAATCTTCACTGCGTTCAACCAGACTCATGCCTTTACCACCGCCGCCAGCACTCGCTTTAATTAAAACAGGATAGCCAATTCGGTCTGCCTGTTGCTTTAAAAAGTCCGCATCTTGGTTGGTTCCGTGATAACCCGGTGTTAAAGGGACACCAGCTTTTTCCATTAAAGCTTTAGAGGTTGCTTTTAAGCCCATCGCTAAAATGGCATCCACTGGCGGGCCAATAAAGCAAATGTTGTGTTGTTGGCAAGCGAGTGCGAACTGGTCGTTTTCAGAAAGGAAGCCGTAACCCGGATGAACCGCTTGGCTGCCTGTATCAATGGCAGCTTGAATAATACGATCAACCTGTAAATAACTTTGTGTTGCAGGGGACTGACCAATATAAACCGCTTCATCTGCAAGTTTGACGTGTTGGGCATTTGCATCTGCATCTGAGTAAACGGCAACCGTTCTAATACCTAATTTTTTAGCTGTACGAATTACGCGGCAGGCAATCTCGCCACGGTTCGCAATTAAAATCTTTTCAAACATGATGATCGTCCTTAATTGTTGTTATTCGAGTTAGAAACCCAAGCAGGCTGTTGTTTATTTAAAAAGGCACTTAGACCTTCTTTTGCTTCGCCGCCTTGACGAACTTGAGCAATATGATGTGCTGTCTGTTGCAGCAAGTCATTGCTCATGGTCTGGTTACTCACCATTTGAATGAGTTGTTTTGAAGCCGCTTGAGCGTGCGGGCCACCGAGTAATAGAGCATCAACAATTTCTTGAACTTTTTTATCTAAGTCTTCAGCATCTGCTACTTCGTGTACTAAACCAATTTGTTTGGCTTCACGAGCTGAAATCCGCTCGGCAGTTAAGAAGTAACGAGAGGCTTGTCTTGCACCAATCGCACGAATCACGTAGGGACTAATGGTAGATGGAGCAAGACCTAAACGAACTTCAGAGGTTGCAAACTTGGCATCAGTGCTGGCAATGCAAATATCACATGCCGACGCTAAGCCCATACCGCCGCCAAAGGCAATGCCATGCACGCGGGCAATAGTCGGTTGTTTAAGTGTTGCAAGTGCATCAAGCATTTGCGCAAGTTTTAATGCATCTGCTTCATTTTCAGCTGAAGATGCCTGACCTGCCTGTTTCATCCAGTTGAGGTCGGCACCTGCCGAAAAGCTTTTGCCACGACCAGCTAGAACCACAACACGAATGTCATCACGTGTATTAATTTGCTTAAAGCAAGTATGCAATTCTTCAATGACTGTCGTATTAAAAGCATTGTGCAATTCAGGGCGGTTCAGCCATACATAGGCAACCTGACCTTGTTGTTCGAGTTGTAAAAATTGATAGCTCATATACACCTCTTACATGCGGAACACGCCAAATTTGGTTGGCTGGATTGGAGCGTTCATGGCAGCTGCAAGACTTAAACCAAGTACATGACGAGTTTGAGCTGGATCAATTACACCGTCGTCCCAAAGGCGGGCAGAAGCATAGTATGGATGGCCTTGACGCTCGTATTGTTCACGAATTGGTTGTTTAAATTCGTCTTCTTCTTGCGCTGACCACTGGGCACCTTTTTGCTCAATTTGATCTCGTTTTAAAGTCGAAAGTACGCTCGCTGCTTGTTCGCCGCCCATCACTGAAATACGAGAGTTCGGCCATGTCCATAAAAAGCGTGGTGAATAAGCACGGCCACACATACCGTAGTTACCTGCACCAAATGAACCACCAATAATCAGGGTGAGTTTAGGTACATTTGCAGTGGCAACTGCCATCACCAGTTTAGCGCCGTGTTTGGCAATCCCTTCATTTTCATACTGGCGACCAACCATAAAGCCGGTGATGTTTTGTATAAATAACAATGGAATATTGCGCTGTGTGCATAGCTCAATAAAGTGCGCGCCTTTTTGAGCAGACTCGGAAAATAAAATTCCGTTATTGGCAATAATGCCGACTGGCATGCCGTAGAGAGAAGCGAAACCCGTTACAAGTGTTGAGCCAAAGCGGGCTTTAAACTCGTCAAAACGAGAGCCGTCTACAATACGTGCAATGACTTCACGCACATCGAAAGGTTTACGCGCATCACTTGGCACCACGCCATAGAGTTCCGATGCATCAAATAATGGTTCATCAATTTGCTTATTTAACTCATTTGGCTTTTTATTTAAGTTTGCAACAATATTTCGCGCAATGGCAATTGCATGTTCATCATTTTCGGCTAAATGGTCAGCTACCCCTGAAAGACGTGTGTGAACATCACCACCGCCTAAATCTTCACTGCTCACCACTTCGCCAGTTGCAGCTTTTACCAGAGGAGGGCCACCTAAGAAAATCGTACCTTGATTACGTACAATAATGGTTTCATCAGACATGGCTGGTACATAAGCACCACCTGCGGTACAGCTACCCATCACCACAGCAATTTGGGCAATACCAAGACTCGACATGCGTGCCTGATTATAGAAAATACGCCCGAAGTGATCGCGGTCTGGGAAAACCTCATCTTGCATTGGTAAATAGGCACCGCCTGAATCTACTAAATAAATACAAGGCAAGTGATTTTGTTCAGCAATTTCTTGTGCGCGTAAATGCTTTTTAACCGTAAGTGGGTAATACGTTCCACCTTTAACCGTTGCATCGTTGGCAACAATCATGCAAGTGATGCCGTTGACCTGACCAATACCTGCAATCACACCCGCAGCAGGAACATCATCTTCATAAACGTTGTACGCTGCCAATTGACCAATTTCTAAAAATGCCGTGCCGACGTCAATGAGTTGATCAATACGTTCACGGGGTAAAAGTTTACCTCGAGCCAAATGTTTTTGACGGGCATTTTCACCACCGCCTAAAGCAATACGCTGGGCAACTTGTTTGAGATCTGTGACCAATGTTTGCATGGCTTGCTGGTTTGTTTTGAAGTCTTCGCTTCGAACATTAATCTTGCTTTGTAATTGGTTCATAAGATGCGTCCTTATTTATAATTATTATTTGGTTTCATTGAAAAGTTCGCGGCCAATCAGCATGCGGCGAATTTCAGAAGTTCCCGCGCCAATTTCATAAAGTTTGGCATCGCGCCATAAACGCCCAGCAGGGAATTCATTGATATAACCGTTGCCACCTAAAGTTTGAATTGCTTCACCCGCCATCCATGTTGCTTTTTCAGCAGCATATAAAATGGCACTTGCGGCATCTTTGCGTAGGCTGCGGTCATGGTCAGCTTTGTCACATGCAGCACCAACAGCATAAACGAGAGCTTTACATGCCAACCAAGTTGAATACATATCGGCAAGTTTGCCTTGCATAAGCTGGAATTCACCTAAAGCCTGACCAAACTGTTCACGCTGATGTAAGTAAGGAATAACGACATCTAAGCAAGCATCCATAATGCCTAAAGGTCCGGCACTTAAAACTGCTCGTTCATAGTCCAAACCACTCATGAGTACTTTAACCCCGTTACCCACACCACCAAGTACGTTTTCAGCAGGGACTTCTACATTGTCAAAGAATAGGGGGTAAGTGTTAGAGCCGCGCATACC
>NZ_POYH01000101.1:134231-139333 GCF_002899995.1 Acinetobacter sp. AKBS16
TTTGTCTAAGTGGTTGCCGTGACTAAAGCCTTTCATGCCTTTTTCAATCAAGAATGCGGTCATGCCTTTCGGGCCAGCTTGTGGATCAGTTTTAGCGTAAACGACCAGCACATCTGCATCGCCGCCGTTGGTAATCCACATTTTTGAACCGTTTAAAACAAAGTGATCACCTTTTTGCTCGGCGCGTAATTTCATGCTGACGACATCGGAACCGGCATTCGGCTCAGACATGGCAAGGGCACCAACGTATTCACCGGAAATTAATTTTGGTAAATACTTTTGTTTCTGCTGCTCGTTACCGTTACGGTTAATTTGGTTTACACATAAATTAGAATGAGCACCATAAGAAAGACCAATGGCTGCCGAAGCACGGGAAATTTCTTGCATGGCAATAATATGAGCTAAATAACCCATATTGGCACCGCCATATTCTTCAGAAACCGTCATACCTAAAAGGCCCATATCTCCGAATTTTTTCCAGAGATGTGCAGGGAATTTGTTGTCTTGATCAACTTGTTGGGCAATTGGTGCAATTTCCTTTGCACAAAATGCGGCTACCGAATCTTGAAGCGCAATTAAAGTTTCATCTAGACCGAAATTCAAGCTGCGTAGGTTCATGATATTTTCATCCTATTGGTTATATTTGTTGTCCATAAAATATTTTGTGGGTATTTGATAATTACCATACAATGATTTTTTGAAAAAGTGAATACAGATTCATAAAATGATTTACAATTCATTTTATTTGTTAGAGAATAAATTATGAGCTATAAACGATCATCTTTAATGCAAGAGCGGATGGAACAAAATCGAAAATCGATTTTGAGTTCAGCCAGAAAAATAATTTCAGAGGGAGGGTTCAAAGACGCACAAATACAAACAATTGCAGAGCAAGCGGGTGTATCTAGTGGACTGGTTTATCGCTACTTCGATAATAAAAGCCAAGTGCTAATAGAAGTTTTGTCTGATGCCATTAATACAGAACTATTGGTGATTGAATCGATTACCGAAAGTGACTTATCGGCAAAGCAGAAATTACACAAGGCGGTAGCAACCTTTGTAAAACGGGCACTGAATAGTCCTCAGCTTGCATATTCACTCATGTTTGAACCCGTCGATTCAACGGTTGAACATGAGCGTTTTCGTGTGAAACAATTGATTAAACAAAGTATTAAAAAAATACTTGCGGATGGAAATGCAAGTGGTGAGTTTGTCTTGGATGATTTAAACACAGCAGCACTTTGTGTAGTCGGTGCTATGACTTATGTGGTGGTTGAACCCCTAGACCCAGCTCAAAATACAAAGTTTGATCATGCGCATAAAGACTATTTTTCAAAACAGATTGCTGACTTTTGTGTAGATGCTGTGCAGAAAAAATAGGGCATATAAAGGATAAAACAACACAAAATAAGTAGTTTGGAAAAGTAGTTGCAGTAACAACAATTAGATCAGGTAAGAAGAGAATTAGAAGAATCAAGGAGAATGATTCAATGCAACAAGAACGGTTAAGCTACGCCTCGGGACCAAGTACACAACCCTTATTGGGTATGACCATTGGTGAACAATTTGATCAGGCCTGTCAGCAATATGCTGAAAAGGAAGCGATTGTCAGTTTTCATCAAAACAGACGATTAACCTATAAAGCTTTACAGGATGAAGTAAACGCTTTTGCTTGTAGCCTATTAAAATTGGGATTAAAAAAAGGAGACCGATTAGCGATTTGGTCACCTAACTGTGTGGAATGGACCATTACGCAGTTTGCAGCTTTTAAAGCAGGGATTATTTTAGTCAATCTAAATACAGCTTATAAAAGTCATGAGCTTGAATATGTGTTGAATAAGGTCTCATGCAAAGGATTGATTATTGCTTCTCAATTTAAAACGACGGATTACCAAGAATTACTCACAAAAATTGCCCCTGAGTTAACTACCTGTACAGATAAAGTGCTCAGTTCAGAGCGACTGCCACATTTAAAATTTGTCATTAAAATTGATGACCAACAACATACCGGTATTTATCGTTTTAGTGATTTACTAACTACACCAACTTCTGAACAGCTAGAACAATTAAAACAATTAGCCAGACAGCTCCAGTTTGATGAAACCATTAATATCCAATTTACTTCAGGTACAACAGGTAACCCGAAAGGGACCATGTTAACCCATCATAATATTTTAAATAATGGTTATTTTGTCGGTGAAGGCATTCGTTTAACCCCCCAAGATAAAGTCTGTATTTCTGTGCCATTATTCCATTGTTTTGGCATGGTGATGGGGAATCTGGCGTGTGTGACGCATGGGTCAACCATGGTCTATCCATCGGCTGTATTTAATCCTTTGGAAACTTTAAAAGCGATTCATCAAGAACGTTGTACGGCAGCTTATGGCGTACCAACCATGTTTATTGCAACCTTAGAGCATGAACAGTTTAATGATTTTGATCTATCGAGCTTAAGAACAGGCATTATGGCAGGTAGTCCTTGTCCACGTGAAATTATGCAACGTGTTATAGACCGAATGCATATGTCTGAAATTACCATTTGTTATGGCATGACTGAAACCTCGCCAGTGAGTGTACAAAGCTCGGTAAATGATTCGATTGATAAACGGGTAAGCACGGTTGGGCACGTTCACCCGCATGTTGAAATTAAAATTGTCGATTTAGAAGGGCAGATTGTTCCGCAAGGGACTTTAGGCGAGTTATGTGTTCGTGGTTATTCAGTGATGGCTGGTTATTGGGGTGAAGAGGAAAAGACCCGTGAAGTGATTGATGCGGCTGGCTGGATGCATACGGGTGACATTGCCGAGATGGATCAAGACGGTTTTATTAAAATTAAAGGCCGTATTAAAGATGTCGTGATTCGTGGTGGGGAAAACCTCTTTCCAAAAGAGATTGAAGACTTTTTATATACTCATCCAGATGTAAGCGATGTACAAGTGATTGGCTTGCCAGATGCGAAATATGGCGAAGAACTTTGTGCATGTATTATCCTGCATGAGCATCACCAAGTCGATGAAGACAGCATCCGCCAATTTTGCAAAGAACACATTTCACATAACAAAGTGCCGCGTTATGTCCGTTTCTTTAATGAGTTTCCAATGACTGCTTCTGGCAAAGCCCAAAAGTTTAAATTGCAGGAAATTATGCGAGCTGAACTTAATTTAACAGGAAATGTCTTTGACTAAATAAGTCAAAAGCTCGGTCAAAGTGCAGCAAAGGAAAATCGAAATACGGTTTAAATAGAGGACACGCAAAATGGCAAAAGACTTTAATAGCCCTAAAGTAGTCGAAGGATATGATGCGCATATTCGTAAATTAATTCCGGGCTATGAAGTGATCCATCAACAGGTGGATGCCATTTTGCAGTCGGTGTTGCCACCAGATGCTCATATCTTAATTGTGGGCTGTGGTACGGGTTACGAACTCGAATATTTACTTAAAAGACATCCAAACTGGCAATTTACAGCGGTTGATCCATCTTTAACCATGCTGCAAAAAGCTCAGGAGCAGGTGGAGATTTTAGGTAAATCTGCCCAAGTCACTTTTGTTCACGGTGAAACTTCAGCTTTACCTCTCGAGAGTTCCTTTGATGCTGCACTTTCTATTCTTGTGGCTCATTTTATTGCAGATGACATAAAACCAGCCTTCTTTAAGGATATTTATGATCGCTTAAAAGAAAAGGTGCCTTTACTTACCTATGACCTCATGACTTGTGTAAATCCACAACAGCTTCAAGCATTACGTTATTTGTGTTTGGCTCAAGGGTTAACAGAAGAACAATGTCAAAAAATGTTGGAGCGTATGGCGGAGGACTTTTTTAGTTTAACGACTGAAGGATATATAAAACTTTTGGAAGAGACAGGCTTTGAAAGCGTACAGCCATATACGCAAATTTTGACTTATCAAGGGTTTATTGCAAAAAAATAATACTATTGGGGAATATAAATAAGGGTTTAAAACCGAATATTCTCAATGTGGAAGAGAATATAAAAAATGGAAAATTAAAAAGTTGCTTTTGCTGCACTAGGGAGGGTGGATCTAAAAAATATGAGGGAACGTCTTTCTTGTGAAAGAAAGGCAAATTTTCAAGGATCTATTTTAGATAGGTACATAACAAAAAGGATGTCGAGGCTTTTAAGACTACTTAAAGGTCTAAAGGAAAATTTCATGATGAAAATTTTAAATACAACGATTCAAAAAAGCTTGTTGGCAGTTTCTGTGACTCTGCTTATGTCTTCTGCTTTTGCAGGCCAAGTAAACCCTGAAATAGAGCAACTTCGCCAAGAAATAAAAGAACTACGAGCTATGCTACAAATTAATATGGAGGCTCAAAAATCTTTAGCTCAAAAAAGAGTAGAACAAGCTGCTCCTGTAGTTACTCAAGCTCCACAACCTATACAGCAAACATTAACTAAATCTGGTGCGGAATTTAACTTATACGGTTATATACGAGCAGATGCTTCTTATCAAATTAAGGGTGCATCTAGCATGTATAACAATATTAGCGGCGTTCCTCTTGAAAATACGCCAGAAGAATCTGCACAGAAAGACCAGTTGCACAGTACTGTGTATGTGACACGCTTCGGATTGAATTTTAAAACACCTACAGCCGTTGGTGATGTGGGCGGAAAGTTAGAAATGGACTTTTTTGGGGCGGCTACACGTGATCAGTTTCGCATACGTCATGCCTATTTAACTTTTGATAAATGGCTTATTGGCCAAACATGGTCGACATTTATTGCCCCTGAATATTACCCAGAAACAATTGATGCGGGTACATTTGTAGGTAGTGCATTATTAAGATCGCCGCTTGTTCGCTATAGCGATAACTTAACGGCAAATACAAGTTTTGCAGTATCAGTTGAAGACCCGAAATATACTGCTGCAACTGATCCAGATAATAAAATGCGTTTACCTGCTTTAGTCGGACGTTTAAATCATAAATTTGCCAATGGTTCGATGCTTTCAGGCCGTAGTTTTGTTGCAGAAAAAAGAACTAACAATGATAGTGAGTGGGCGTGGGGTGTAGGCTTGGGCGGTAAATATCAAATTACCCCTGATACATTACTTAAAGCCGATTATTACCATGTTAAGGGTGATGG
>NZ_POYH01000101.1:139423-139790 GCF_002899995.1 Acinetobacter sp. AKBS16
CTTGCTATGGAGTAACAGTGGCTATGCAATAGACGATCAAAACAATATGCATAGCAATGAATTTGACACGGTTTCTTTGGGTATCACTCATCAATTTACACCGCAAATTCGCTCGACTTTAGGCTATGGCTATATGAAGGCCAAAGATAATAACCGTTTTGCCGAATTACAGCGTACTAGTACCACCCAAAACAAACAGCTTTGGCAAGGTTGGGTGAATGCACTTTATAACCCGTATAAGCCGATTACTTTGGGTATCGAATATGTTTATGGAGAACGAGAAACATTTGATAATCGTAACGGGATTGATAACCGTTTCAACATGATAGCGAGTTATGATTTTTAAATAAGCAGCCCCATCATGTGA
>NZ_POYH01000101.1:139885-142917 GCF_002899995.1 Acinetobacter sp. AKBS16
GATTTCACCTGATGGGGGAATCATTAATTTTTAATAATTTGATCTAAATCTACCAATTCTGCCATATGCTGATTGCCGCGATCATTAGGATGTAAATGATCTCCAGAATCATAAATTGGATTTAATCGATTGGGATGTTTTGGATCTTTTAAGCCTTCATCAAGATCAAGCACACCATCAAAGGTATGACTGGTTCTCATCCAGTGGTTAATGCGCTGACGTAATTGATCTTTGTTGGGTTGATAATAATTATCTAAAGAGGTATTAGGCAAAGCACCAGAGAACGGAAGTAAGGTTGCACCAATCACCTGAATATTATGTTTATGGGCCTCACCTACAACACGTCGATAACCTTGAGTGAGCGCCTCAAAATAGGGTATTTGCTGTTTAGGTGCAAAAGCTGTACCGGGCCATGAAATGTCATTGATACCAACCAAAACAATTAAAGTTTTAACGCCTGAATACTGAAATATCTCACTGTTTAAACGCTTTAAAACGCTATCACCCATACCATCGGTAAGTAATCGATTTCCTGAAATACCACTATTAATCACTGCTACTTGGTGTGCAGATAAACGTTTCGCTAAAAAATCGGTCCATCTTGTATTTGCATCTAAGGTTGCAGTCGCCCCATCGGTAATTGAGTCTCCAACAACTGCAACTACATGAGCCTTTTGTTTGGGCTTTACCTCTATTGCAGACAGTAATAACCGTGCCGTCGTTGTTTTGGCATCGGTTGGCGTAGTTAAATTTGTTGTCTGATTTCCACTAATCAGCCAACTGGTTTGTTTGGCATCCCAATGAAATGTTTTAAACATTGTAGGCTTTTGAATAAAGCTATTCACCACTAATTGAGCATGATCGGGTACAGGCAACTGAATTGGATCACTTATGAGTTGTTTGCCGGGTAAAATTCTTGCTTTAAGTTGACCAGAAAAATAAACGGGATAGGTGCTCTTAGATTTTAGAGTTGCTGCGTTCGCTAAACCAATCGTTGTTTGATCAATATAAAGTGGCTGTTTACCATATTGATTGGTAAAAACGAGCCGAACAGCTTCACCGCCCAAACTAATTTTGCTCATTTGTCTAATAGTCTGATTAGATACTTGCTCTGGAATGAGTGTTGGAAAAACGAAGTCTTTATTCCAGACTTTTTGAGGGCTCGCAGACCAAGTGGTAATCCATTGGCTGTTTTCTACATCAGCTTGTGCAAAGCTCGTAATTAAAACCAAAGAAAATAGGGGAGCTTGATAAAGTTTCATCTCAAAAACTCTTTAAAACGAATTAAAGGTATCTTGAAACAAATTGATGCCTTGTTATAGCGGTCTAAGCGGAATAAGATTTGTGAATCTAATTCATAAATAAATTTTGCTATGTCTTATTTTGATATCAATCGTTCTGGCGAGTTAGCAATTTTTATAAGGGTGGTCGAGCTTGGAAGTTTTTCAGCGGTAGCAAGAGCATGTAATATGACGCCGTCTGCCGTAAGCAAGTTAATTTCTCGTTTAGAAAAAAGACTGGGTGTCAGGTTACTCAATCGTTCAACACGTCAGTTTCAGCTTACCAGTGAAGGATGCCAGTTTTATGAGCAAGGCATTCAAATACTCAATGACTTGGACGAACTGGAACAATCGGTTACCGCAAATCATACACCGAAAGGGCGAATTAGAATCCATACCAGTTTTTCATATTGGACACACTTTTTATTGCCATGCATTAGTTTGTTTAATCAACGTTACCCGGAAATTGAATTAGAAGCTCATTTGAGTGATGAAGTAATTAATTTGGTTGAACAAAGAATTGATGTTGCGATTCGAACAGGTCCTTTGAAAAGCTCCAATCTGGTGGCCCGATCACTTGGCAGTACTTATAAACAGTATGTTTGCTCTCCTGTATATATTGAAAAGTACGGTTGTCCTGAGCATCCAGATGAACTACATGAACATCAGCTTTTAGATGTAAGTTATCAACGCCAGAACAAAACCTGGTTATTTAAAAAAGCAACTCAGGAAATCAGCCTAACCTCCTCTAAAGTTTTAAAAGTAAACCATGGCGAAGCAATTTTGCAGTTGGCACTGGCAGGTGCTGGCATTGCTCAACTAAATGAATTCCAGATTCGAAATGCTTTACAGCAAAAACAACTCGTCAAAATTCTTGAAGATTGGAATATTCATGCTTCTGAAGAATTTCATGCTGTCTGGATTGGCCATGATAAGTATGTTCCTAATCGCGTACGTACATTCTTGGATTTTTTGGTAGAGCATGCCTCTATAAATTAGTTTAGTGTTTGCTCGCACTCAATTGGCACTGCTGCATTGTTTGATTCATGGTTTCTACAAAGTTCATTTTTGCATCAATATTTTGCAAACTTAATTTTGGTAAACTTTCTACAAATTGAGGTGAATAATGCTGCTCTAAAGAATTATAAATACAATTACACGCTGAAAGGTCATGTCCGGCCCATACACAACGCGTATTAAATTCATTTTTACTCATTGGCCTGCACCCCATCAAATTTAAAACACCTATTGTCAGAAGGCTCACCAAAACAAAACGATAGAGAAAAAACATTCTTGTTACTCTTCATGGGTTGTTGTTATCGTTAAGTGATGTTGATAGAAGTTTTAATCTTTATGTGATTTTGAATACATAAAACTTCTGCCCCCAATCTTGTATATCAAGATGGGTACACAAAAAGATTAAGTAAAAATTTTTCGAACTCTATAGTGTGTAGTTCTTTTAAACAGAGGATGAGAAAGAACTCTAAGAAATGACTGCTTGAGTAAAAGAGGTTGAATGTAAGTAGGTTTAATAAAAGAATTTAAAAAATATAGAATAATAGTCATGAGTGACTCCTTGGTTAAAAGAAGTTATGCCCACTCATTGCTCATTATTATGGTGGCGAAACGAAAGAGGGTTAGCAGACTGATACCTAAGAAACCAGCACACCCAAGGGTGTCCCACTCCCGTTCCTCCATCAAAGGCACGAGGGGCGTCACACCAAAAAACGTGTTTTTAGTGCACTTAGGTAG
>NZ_POYH01000101.1:143004-145338 GCF_002899995.1 Acinetobacter sp. AKBS16
GTCTGCTAAAACCGACTGACAAAATTGGTCAGCGCGAGCATCATAAGCTGAGCATTGGGGTGGGTCAATTGCAAAAATAAAAGATTGATTTATATAACTTGATATAAATATTTCACTGTTTTTATTTAGAAAATAGAAAAATTAAAAAATATAATGTGAGTATAAATAATTTGAATATAAGGCACACTATTATTTTTTAATCTTATATATCAAATATTTATTAATTGTTTATTTGTATAGTATATCAATATCTCTAATTAGGTGTGTTGTTTGGCTAAACTATTTAATAATTCGAATTTTATAACATGACCAGAGTCTCCTAAACATTGCTTGCCAAAAAATAACCAAAATATCAATTGCAAGAAATATAATTTTATTAATCATAATTTTTGGTTTTTACAAAAGCTTGCATAATCTACAAAAGTTAAGAGAACCACTGCGGTAGGCCAACATAAGATAATGTTATTCATAAACCTACATTTTAATATTTATAAAGGTGATTTAAATGGTAAGAATCTTTTGTGCAGTAAGTATGGTGTTGGTAATTGCTATGGGTATGAGTGCTTGCCAAGATCGTAATTCAAGAAATGACGGCATGCATGAAGCAAGTGATCCAGCTACATCTCATGACATGAATAAAAACTCGTAATAGATTAGCTTCTTTCAAAAGCCTACTTTATTAGTAGGCTTTTTTAATCGTTATTTTATATAAAAAATATAATTTAATAATAATGAAATATATAAAAATATAAAATTAATCAAATATTTATTTTGTTTTTACAATTTAGAGAATTTGTTGTTACCGTTTTGTTGCAATCTTAAGTTACCGTTTCAAAAAGTTAATAAAACAAACACAATAGCTTACTTATATTCATCCAAAATTCATTTTAGTAAGAGCGAACTATAAAAGGTAAGGATATGCCCCAATATTTAAAAATAGCTGAGAAAATATATCAAAATGTTAAAGAAAAAAAAGGCTTTACGGATGATCCGATGGAAGATCTTAATAATTTGATGATTGAACTCAGACAAGAAATAAAGGGGACAAAATTAAAGCTTTTATATAATTATATTGATTTTGCCGAAATACTCATTAAACCTTTGCAAGAGTCAAAAATTAAATTGGATTTAAGTCTTATTCCTAAAAGTAAAAATACTCAGGAGTTTGTACTTTGGCTTGCTGGTTTTATTGAGCGAATTACCACAGGTGGACAAGAAAAATTACCTCCAATTCGAGCTAAAATTACTTTACCCGCCTATGCCTATGAAGAAACTTACCCTTCGCAGAAAAAGCCTGTAAATAATGGGGAAGAAATAATTGAATATTTTAAGAAAAATCAAAGTTAATTTTGATGAAAGGCCTGACCTGATTATCTGAGTCAGGCTTTATTTTTAATAAGACCGCTATGATGAGTAATATTTAAGGTAGTACGTATGTTTGTATATTTTACAGATGGAACTTGCATTAATGATTCTGAGATTTATGGCGTAAAAGCTAAGTATGAGCAAAATAAGTATGTAGTGGAAGTTACTATTAAGCCGACACATGTACTCGCTACAACACCGAGCGTACAATTTAAAAAAGAAGTTTTTGATGATCCAAATTTAGCAAATCAATATCTTAGTCATAATTTTAATATGCCACCATTTTTTTAATGCTCATAACGTTAGGACAATAAAAAAGCCTATTTCCCAGGGCCAATAGGAAATAAGCTTATAGCTATGGACCTTTTGAGGATGTTACATATCATCCCACGCATCTTTAATTGCTTGTTTAGCGTGTTCCCATTTTAGGCGGGACTCAGCTTTTAGCTCTTCCCATTTTTGCTGCAAGCTGCCTTCCATATCTTCAAACTGAGTTCCTTCTTTAGATTCAGAACGAGCTCGATGACCAAGTTCATAAGCTGCAGAGAAATCACGATCATAATCTAGATCTGGTGTAGTTAATTGCGCTTCTTGATAATAAGGTCGAGTAAGATAGCTTTCGCGCCAGCGAGAGTCAGAATAGTTATGATCGCCAGCTACCAATTGAGCATGATCTGTATTTTGATCTGTCATCAGAATTCCCTCATATTTTATTGAATTTTATGCTTATATTTTGATTTAGGAAGGTGAGGTCACCTTCCTAAATGATCGACCGCATCAAAGAACAACTACAAACGATTAACGTTGTTGGTTGTTATTTGAGTTTTGTTGGCCAGAATCTTTTTGATTAGATCCTTGTTGTTGACCGCGGTTATCATTTTGCTGTTGTTGCTGGTTATTTTGTTGCTGTTGATCGTTTTGCTGTTGGTTACCGTGTTGCTGTTGATTACGGTTGTCATTTTGCTGTTG
>NZ_POYH01000101.1:145391-152436 GCF_002899995.1 Acinetobacter sp. AKBS16
CTGCTGATTATTGCGTTGATTTGCTTGATTATTAGTAGTGCTCATTTTTAATACCTCATATCAATTATGACGATGTGTTTTATCTGAGAGCTTCAGATAGGGTTATTAAAACATGTAGATTTTAAATGTGTAGGGTAGGGGTGTTACCCTATATTTAACTGTAAACTTAAAATTTATAAATTTTAAATAACTTGCTGATTTTTAATGTATGTAATTTTAAGTCATAAACATTATTAATATGAACATTTAAAAAATTACATTTCAGCACATAATATTTAAGAAAGATAATAAATATTTCTAAATGTATATTTGTTAACTTTTATATAAAATTAACGCCTTTTGTCTTCTAATATAATAAGTTTTATATCTTGAGTAACATAGTAAATTAACTTTCTTAGTTTTAAAAAGGCAGGCCCCCTTAAAACACGTCTAAAATTATAAAAATTATTTTTATAATATATTGAATAAAAGAAAGTACCTACAGGTTTTTCTGGTGTTTCAGAGCCGCCTTTTTTCAAAAGACCTGTGCAGGCAACATACAGGTCAGCATGTAAAAGTTCTTTACCTTTATTAATCATTTCAACAGTTACTTGCATTGATTCTGCAGTATATTTTTCAATAAGCTCTTCTGAAATATGTAAGGTATTTTCCTTTACGCGAAGGTCGTAACTCACAAGGCTTCCAATCAGAATATCGCCTGAATAAGGACTTAAAGAGAAACGATAAGCAAGGTAACCCGCAGAGGCGCTTTCAAAAAATGCAATTTTAATTTTTTCCTTTGCTAATAATTCGCAACATTTATTGAACATTTTAATTCTCCCTACAATTGTTTTTAAAATGTTATAAAACTATTTAATTGTTTGCTTTGTTATTTTTTTAATGTTTATAATTTTGATGGTGAAGTTAATGTAAAATTGGATTAAGTTTTGCAAATTTTATATAAAAACAGCAGCTTAAATAATACTAAAAGTTTAAATGTAATTTTACGTTATTTTATATGTCTATGAATTTTTTAGATTTATTGTATTTACCTTATTTTTTAATAACGCAAAATAACAAACTTAAAACTCGATTATAGTTAGGGTGACGTATGGTAATTGATATCTCACAAACGGAGAATGAAAATGCCTGTTGTAGTGAAAAAACGATTATTAGACTTATTACAAGATAATCAACAAAATTATTATGAATTGTTTGTTTTTTTCCTTGATCCTGATGTTTCTAGCTTTGAGAAAGAGAAAAAGGCTAGAGATTTTCTTGCTAAAGAGATAGATAAACTAGAGATGAAGGAAATAGATTTTCCTTCGGATATCAATTTGATTAAGGCATGGTGTGAAAACGATAATAAAAAAAATTGTCAGGAATTTCAGGCATATTTAAATCGTAGACAATCTGGTCAAGATAGAGAGTATTTTAAGAACGTCGCTCAGGCATTTGAGTTTTTAATAAAGGTGTCTCCAACCAAAAAAGTAGACGGTGCATGGCTATATAGCTCAGTGCATTATTGGAATGATCCTATTTTTCATGAATTAATTATTACTTATCTCGAAGAGCTTGGGTTAGGTGAGCCAAAAGCAAACCATGTCTGTATCTATGACGACCTTTTACGCAGTCTAGGGCTAGACAGTTTCGATCTGCTTTTAGAAGACGAGTATTATCATCAAGCAGTTGTGCAGCTTGCTCTGGGTTATGCACCTCCTGAGTTTATTCCCGAGATTGTGGGTTTTAATTTAGGCTATGAGCAGTTACCACTGCATCTTTTAATTTCCAATTATGAGCTTGCTGAATTAGGTATTGATTCTAAATACTTTAATCTTCATATCACTATCGACAATATTGACAATGGTCATGCCTATAAAGCCATTAAAGTTATTGAAGATATTTATAATAAATATAAAGATAAAAAACTCTTCTTGACCAAGCTAAAACGTGGTTTTGCCCTTAATAATCATGGGGTGTCCTCTTCAAACATTATAAAAAATTTAAATACTGAAGACTTTGTCCATAGAATTTTCAAAAGAAAGGCGCTTGTCGGTCAGTTAATTCATAACGAAACCAGACAGTTTGGGTGCAAGACCATTAATCAATGGTTATCAAATCCCGATGACATTGCAGGTTTAATCACTCATTTAACTGAACACAAATGGATTAAGTTTAATACCGACCCTGAACAGAGCGTATTCTGGCGAATGATTAATGAAGAAAATGGAAAAATGTTTGGGGTGTTTAACCCTGTAGAGCGCCAAATTATTCATGACTGGATTGCTGGTAGTGATCATTCTTCTAGCTTCTTGGCATACAGCAGAGAACTAAAGAATAGCCAGCGTATTCAGGACTATCTATTTAGTTATATCTCGGATGGCGAGCTTGATGCACTACAAGAGCGAGTCCAACAATCAAGTGACCTTGCCATAAAGATTTGCAAACTTACTCCGTTTCTTGCCCCAGATTCTCATCATAAAAGTATTGGTCTTTGGAGTACTCGTAAATACGTAGAACTCCT
This sequence comes from Acinetobacter sp. AKBS16, assembly GCF_002899995.1. Lineage (NCBI taxonomy): Bacteria > Pseudomonadati > Pseudomonadota > Gammaproteobacteria > Moraxellales > Moraxellaceae > Acinetobacter > Acinetobacter sp. AKBS16. The sequence goes on from NZ_POYH01000101.1 coordinate 147,895, forward strand.
TTTTCCTTATTTAGGTACGTTTAAAAACTAGTTTTATAAACGTTTTCTACTTCAACCCCAAGTTTAACTTTCAAAAACATAGGTAATGGACATGAACGACAATACTAAATCAACCAATAAAACAAGTGAAATGGCTGGTGCCGATGCAGCAAATAAAGCCAATACTACCCAGAAAACTGAACAGTTAGACACAGTTAGAGATGATGCAACTAATGAAGCTTTAACCACAAATCAGGGGGTTAAAATAGCGGATAACCAAAATAGCTTAAGAGCGGGTATTCGTGGCTCCACTTTATTGGAAGATTTCATTTTAAGAGAAAAAATCACCCACTTTGACCATGAGCGTATACCTGAGCGTATTGTGCATGCGCGTGGTGTAGGGGCACATGGTTATTTTCAGGCATATGAAGGAAACGAACGTTTAACCAAAGCTGGATTCTTGACAGACCCAACTATTCAGACGCCTATTTTTGTACGTTTTTCAACAGTGCAAGGGCCTCGTGGTTCTGCCGACACTGTTCGTGATATCCGCGGTTTTGCCATTAAGTTTTATACCCAAGAAGGTAACTTCGACTTGGTAGGAAATAACGCACCTGTCTTTTTTGTGCAAGACGGGATTAAATTTCCAGACTTTGTACATGCGGTAAAACCTGAACCGGACACAGAAATCCCAACGGGTGCAACTGCGCATGATACTTTCTGGGATTTTGTATCTTTAGTGCCCGAGTCAGCACATGCTGTAATTTGGGCGATGTCAGACCGTGCGATTCCTCGTAACTTACGTTCGATCCAAGGTTTTGGTGTGCATACGTTCCGTTTAATTAATGCTGAAGGTAAATCACATTTTGTGAAATTTCACTGGACACCAAAACAAGGTTTGAGTGCGCTAGTATGGGATGAAGCTCAAAAACTTGCGGGTAAAGACCCGGATTTTCACCGTCGTGATCTTTATGAAGCAATTGAGCAAGGTTTTTATCCAGAATGGGAACTCGGCGTGCAGATTGTCGAAGAAGAAGATGAAATGAACTTTGACTTCGATTTGCTGGACCCAACAAAAATTATTCCCGAAGAATTAGTTCCTGTTACACCAATTGGCCGATTTGTTTTAAATAGAAATGTAGATAACTTCTTTGCTGAAACAGAGCAGGTAGCTTTCTGTCCGGGTCATGTAGTACCTGGTATTGATTTTACAGATGACCCGCTTTTACAAGCACGTCTATTTTCATACACAGATACCCAGTTAAGCCGTTTAGGTGGACCAAACTTCCACCAAATTCCGATTAACAAACCTGTATGTCCATTCCATAACAATCAACGTGATGGTATTCATCAGCATACCATTCATAAAGGACAGGCTGCATATCAACCAAACTCAATTGATGGAAATTGGCCAGCAGAAACACCGCCAGCGGCATCAAATGGTGGTTTTGAAAGTTATCCTGAAAAAATTAGTGGACATAAACTTCGTCAAAGAAGTGAGACGTTCTCTGATTATTTCTCTCAACCGCGACTATATTACAAAAGCCTTGCACCGCATGAACAAAAACATGTGGTCGATGCCTATACTTTTGAATTAAGTAAAGTTCAAAGAAAGCATATTCGTGAGCGTCAAGTTCAACAAATTTTGGCTAATATCGACCTGGATTTGGCACGCCAAGTAGGGGCAAATTTAGGTATTGAAGTGCCTGACTTAACCCTAAATTATAAGAAAACAGCAGTTGAAAAATCTGCCAAGTTATCTTTTTTAGCTTTCCCACCTGAAGATATTCAAGGTAGAAAAGTTGCCGTACTTATCCATAATCTGGTGAAGTCTGATGCATTGGAGGCTATTAAAAACTGGGCAATTAAAGAAGGCGTAATCCTTCACTTACTAGCGCCGAGCTTGGCTCCAGTAAAAGATCATAAAGATAACGTTATTGTGGCTGATGGCATGCAAATGTCTGAGCCTTCAATTGCCTATGATGCGGTAATTATTCCGGATGGCGATAACCTAAATACGGTTATGCAAGACGGGGTAGCTCGCCATTACTTACTCGAAGCTTATAAGCACTTAAAGCCAATCGTATTTTTAGGTAATAAATCTGATTTGCTTGAACCATTAGGTTTAGTGGCGGATGAAGGAACTTTAATTGAAGATGAATTCCCGCATGTTGCGGAAAAATTTAAGAACCTGATTAAAGCACACCGTGTTTGGTCACGAGAACAAATAGCCGCACATGTACCGGCTTAAATAAAAAAGCCCTGAAAGTTTAAATGCTTTCAGGGCTTTTTCTAACTTATATCATTAGCCATTAACAATTTGACCGCCATTTACATGAATAACCTGACCAGTAATATAACTTGCATCATCTGAGGCAAGGAAAAGGTAAGCAGGGGCGACTTCACTTGGCTGACCCATTCTACCCATTGGGGTATCTTTACCAAACTTTTCGACGGTCTCGGCATCGAAACTACTTGGAATAAGGGGAGTCCAGATTGGGCCTGGTGCAACACCATTTACACGAATACCTTTTTTCTGCTTCATTAAATTGTTCGATAGACTACGAGTAAAAGAGGTAATTGCACCTTTAGTACTTGCATAGTCAATCAACTCATCATGACCTTGGTAACTGGTAATACTAGTGGTGTTAATAATGCTATCGCCTTCCTCCATATAAGGAATGGCTTCTTTGGTTAAATAAAACATGGCAAAAATATTTGTTTTAAATGTTTTTTCTAATTGTTCATTACTAATACTTTCAATTTCTTTTTGTTGATATTGCACACCCGCATTATTCACTAAAATATTAATTTTACCAAAATGCTGTAAAACCTTATCAATATTTTGTTTTGCAAGGTCTGGATCGGAAATATCACCTTTTAATAAAAGACATTGTTGTCCTTCCTTTTCAATAAGCTGTTTAGTAATTTCGGCATCTTGGTCTTCTTCAAGGTACAGTACAGCAATATCGGCACCTTCACGGGCAAATAGTACGGCAACTGAACGGCCTATACCGCTATCACCACCGCTAATGACGGCAACTTTGCCTTTTAGTTTTTCACTGCCTTTATGGGATGCTTTAATAATTTCTGGTTCAGGATGCATTTTCTCCTGATCACCTGGCTGATGAGGTTGAACTTGTGCAGGAACTTCTGATGGATACTGATTCGTTGTATTTTCCATGTCTAGACTACCTCTATTTAATTTTCAGTCTCTCTATATTGGTTAATCTGCACGTGAATATGAGTAAATAGTCTTTTTTAAAAAGTTGTCTTTGTTATTTTATATATAAGGATGTAAAAAAATATAACATATCAAGTTAGTTAGATAATATCTAATAACTTAACCTTATTTTTATCAATCATACTTTCAACAATTGATCGATTTCCTGTATCATTTAGCCAATTTTCTATAGGTATATAATTAGACAAATCTAAAATTTCTTTTATTACTGTTTCCGCTTCGACTATATTTTTTAAGTCATCTTTATTTTTAATATTTTTAACAACTATATTATCTAGTAATTTTTTTATATCTTCCGTTTCAATATTTTTTGATTTAATAATATACAAGTCTCTCTGAAAAGGATGGCTTGCGTGAGGCGGGTCTAATCTATAGCTCCATTCTTGGTTATAATCTTGCCAAGAATTTTTTATTTCAATATTACTGAGTAAAATTTCAGGTACAGAAATATGAATATATTGTAGTGTTGAGTGTGTATGAGTAGGTTGCATCATTCTTTTCTCACAAATATTATATGTTAATTTTAAATCTTGATTTTAATCACTCAAGTAAAGTTTTTATGCAAAATTAATAGTTTATGTTATTGTTTTTAAATAATTTTAATTATATTTTATGTTTGTTTCTTCAATAGTGAAGATGTTTTTGTTTTTTATTGATTTGTACGTTATGAAAGTTTGTGTTATTTAGCCTGAATTTTTAAATGCATTTGTAAAAATATATTGTTATGTAGGTTTGAGTAATAATAAGTATGGTGAGTATTTAAAAAGTAAAATTAGCTAATAATTGATAAATATTTTAACTAAGAAAATCTTCATTTAAATAATGATATTAGAGTTTTTGTTTGAAATTTAAATTATATACATTTAAAAAGATTGAAACATAGCATGGGTATAAAAATATTTTAAATCTCTTATCTTAAATTTATCCGTTCAATAAAAGCGGTAGCGACTTATAATTTTAATATAGGAAGATATAACTATGGCTAATACTAGATATGAAGATGATAACAATAGTTCAGGTACTTCAAATCGTGGATTTGCAAGTATGGATCCTGAAAGAGTCAGAGAAATAGCCAGTAAAGGTGGGCGAGCTGCACATGCCAGTGGCAATGCGCATGAATTTACTTCAGAAGAAGCTCGTGAAGCTGGCCGTGCTGCACATGCCAGTGGTAACGCACATGAATTTACCTCAGAAGAGGCTCGTGAAGCTGGTGCTTTAAGTCATAAAAACGATGATCGTAATGGTCGTGGTCGCAGCCGTTATGATGACGACGAAGATGATGACCGCGGCCGTTCAAGCGGTCGAGGCCGTGGCCGCAG
>NZ_POYH01000102.1:0-273 GCF_002899995.1 Acinetobacter sp. AKBS16
TTTATATGAGCGATATTTCAATGCTCTGATACGTGATTTAATTCCCATGGTTTTCATAAGGCGATATACACATTTATGGTTGATTATTATTCCTGTACTTTTCAGGGCAAGAGTAATTCTACGATAGCCATAGCATCCCTTATGCTTGTGATATATGGACTTAATCTGCTGTTTTAACTCAGTATATTTGTCATTAGAGCGTACAGCTTTCATGTGATAGAAATAAGTACTACGAGCAATCTTTGCAATACTGAGTAAGAGTTTTAATGGATA
>NZ_POYH01000103.1:0-273 GCF_002899995.1 Acinetobacter sp. AKBS16
GTGCACAGAGCCCAGCAATAACAGTTACTGTAGATACATTAGCACCGGCTACTCCTTCTGTACCGAGTGGTTATCTGGACAATGTTGGACCTGATCAAGGAATCAAGGGGTCAGGAAGCAGCACAGATGATACGACGCCAGGTGTTGTGATTTCTGCACCGGGTGCAGGTGAGACTCCGACCTTGTATGTTGATGGTGAGAAGGTAGCTGCAAGCTATGATCCTGTAACCGGTACACTAACGCCTACCACTCCGCTGGCAGATGGTTCACATC
>NZ_POYH01000104.1:0-481 GCF_002899995.1 Acinetobacter sp. AKBS16
TCTCGTAGCCGTATTGGTAATTTCCCAATTATCAATAACCGTAAAGGTATCCAGCAATATGGCTGGCGTCTGGTAAAAGGGATGCTGCAATTAAAAACTGCGATTCACCAGTTCTTTAAATCTAAAAATCAAGATATTACTCTCGCTGAATTTATTAATCAGAACGATATTGAAGAAGTATTCTGGCATGGTGTAGTTATGCCGGTGCTTTATACGATTTGTACATGTAACCCAAAAACAATTGGTGATTGGCCTGCGAAAAACCTTCTTGAGTTTTTGCGTCATTTAACTGATGGCGACATGTTGTTGCGTATGAAAGGCGGTACACCTGCATTTGTAGACAGCTTAATTAAAGGCATTGATATCCATAGCGGTTCGGCAATTAAAAAAGTTGAGCTACAAGGTGAAAAAGTACTGGTCGAAAATGAAAAAGGTGACCAAGGTACATTTGACCGCGTTATTGTGGCGACACCGACATCTA
>NZ_POYH01000105.1:0-273 GCF_002899995.1 Acinetobacter sp. AKBS16
TTCTGCACCGGGTGCAGGTGAGACTCCGACCTTGTATGTTGATGGTGAGAAGGTAGCTGCAAGCTATGATCCTGTAACCGGTACACTAACGCCTACCACTCCGCTGGCAGATGGTTCACATCAACTGACTTATACGTTGACTGATGCAGCAGGTAATGAAAGTGCACAGAGCCCAGCAATAACAGTTACTGTAGATACATTAGCACCGGCTACTCCTTCTGTACCGAGTGGTTATCTGGACAATGTTGGACCTGATCAAGGAATCAAGGGGTC
>NZ_POYH01000106.1:0-313 GCF_002899995.1 Acinetobacter sp. AKBS16
TACTCTCACATGGGTAATCCCACACTACCATCAGCGCTAAGAGGTTTCACTTCTGAGTTCGGGAAGGGATCAGGTGGTTCACTCTTGCTATGGTCGCCAGCACAACTGTTTATGGATACTTGCCTGGGTCTTATTTAATGCCGAAGCGTTTTCCAAATCTGTAACAGACTGGGCTGAATTGAATCTTACTTTATCTGTTCATTTTAGCCAGAGGTATAACTAAATCAAGTTGTCTTGCATATTTAAGAATCGATTGATGCTTCATATACAACTGCTTGGGTGTTGTATAGTCAAGCCTCACGAGCAATTAGTA
>NZ_POYH01000107.1:0-273 GCF_002899995.1 Acinetobacter sp. AKBS16
CGGCTACTCCTTCTGTACCGAGTGGTTATCTGGACAATGTTGGACCTGATCAAGGAATCAAGGGGTCAGGAAGCAGCACAGATGATACGACACCAGGTGTTGTGATTTCTGCACCGGGTGCAGGTGAGACTCCGACTTTGTATGTTGATGGTGAGAAGGTAGCTGCAAGCTATGATCCTGTAACCGGTACACTAACGCCTACCACTCCGCTGGCAGATGGTTCACATCAACTGACTTATACGCTGACTGATGCAGCAGGTAATGAAAGTGCAC
>NZ_POYH01000108.1:0-273 GCF_002899995.1 Acinetobacter sp. AKBS16
ATAGATAAAAGATACATGATTGATGATGTAAGCTGGGGACTTAGCTTAGTTGGTAGAGCGCCTGCTTTGCACGCAGGAGGTCAGGAGTTCGACTCTCCTAGTCTCCACCAGAACTTAAGATAAGTTCGGATTACAGAAATTAGTAAATAAAGATTGAGATCTTGGTTTATTAACTTCTGTGATTTCATTATCACGGTAATTAGTGTGATCTGACGAAGACACATTAACTCATTAACAGATTGGCAAAATTGAGTCTGAAATAAATTGTTCACT
>NZ_POYH01000109.1:0-273 GCF_002899995.1 Acinetobacter sp. AKBS16
ATAGATAAAAGATACATGATTGATGATGTAAGCTGGGGACTTAGCTTAGTTGGTAGAGCGCCTGCTTTGCACGCAGGAGGTCAGGAGTTCGACTCTCCTAGTCTCCACCAGAACTTAAGATAAGTTCGGATTACAGCAATTAGTAAATAAAGATTGAGATCTTGGTTTATTAACTTCTGTGATTTCATTATCACGGTAATTAGTGTGATCTGACGAAGACACATTAACTCATTAACAGATTGGCAAAATTGAGTCTGAAATAAATTGTTCACT
>NZ_POYH01000011.1:0-97743 GCF_002899995.1 Acinetobacter sp. AKBS16
GATCCCTTCCCGAACTCAGAAGTGAAACCTCTTAGCGCTGATGGTAGTGTGGGATTACCCATGTGAGAGTAAGTCATCGCCAGCTCATTATTCTAAACACCCCAATCTCAAAAGAGGTTGGGGTGTTTTTTTATATTAAGAAATCAATCAATAGAGAATTATTTGAAGAATTATTAAAACTAAAATAATGGAATAAAGAATAATTTCATAATATTCCAATATTTGCTTAATCTATAAATAGTTCAAATTGAGTTTTCATCTATGCAGTTCAAAATTATCGCAGCCCAAGATCTAGATAGAAATCAACGTCATCAGATTGCTGATTTATGTTTTTCTGCTTTTGATGAAGATCCTTGGACTCAATATGCTTTTATGCAAAAAGTTATTCATGTCGTCGGTATATTAAACAATCAAATTGTCTCACATGCCTTATGGACGGATAGAGTTTTTACCATAAATGGTAGTTCCGATGTGAAAACTGCTTATGTAGAGTATGTGACCACTGATTACACGATGAGAGGTAAGGGGCTTGCAACACAATTATTAAAATATTTAGTAGAGACATTAACTCATGTGGAATATGGGCTTGCTGCATTACAACCAGAAGATGAAGCATTTTATGAAAGATTAGGATGGACTGTTTGGAAAGGAAATTTATCTATCAAACAAAACACTTGTAGTTATCTAACGGATGAGTATGAAATTATGCTATATCCTTTAAATATTCAGATGAAAGACCAGCTATCAAATAGTTCAGAAGAGGATACTATTTGTGCAGATTGGCGAGAAGGTGAACTTTGGTAGCAACTATACTTGGGCTTTAATGCTGCAGCGGAAGCTTACTTTAGATTGGATACTATATATTGTAAGTATTTGATTTTATATATTTTATTTTTAATGTAAATTCCATTTTTTATTTTACTTCACTTTTTCTACTTTCTTGTTTAACTGACAAGCCTATAATGATTCAGAATCATTCCAAATCTAATAAGGATATAACATGTCTACTGATCCACAATTCCCAACACCCAATAATTTAGGTATCGCAGTTTATTCAAATAATGCCGAAGCTATTGGTAATACACCTTTAGTACGTATTAACCGTTTGATTAAAACGGGCGCAACCGTTTTAGCCAAAGTAGAAAGTCGTAACCCAGCTTTTTCTGTGAAATGTCGTATCGGGGCGGCGCTTATTGCAGATGCGGAAAAACGTGGTGTGCTAAAAGAAGGCATGCATATTGTTGAACCAACCAGTGGTAATACTGGTATTGCTTTGGCGTTCGTAGCGGCGGCAAAAGGTTATTCCATTACTTTAACTATGCCTGCAAGCATGAGCCTTGAGCGTAGAAAAGTGTTAAAAGCACTCGGTGCCAATTTAGTCCTAACAGAACCAGCGAAGGGAATGAAAGGTGCAGTTGATGAAGCTGTGCGATTAGCAACTGAACAGCCAGAAATTTATTTCTTGCCACAACAGTTTGAAAACCCAGCTAATCCACAAATTCATGTTGATACGACTGGACCAGAAATCTGGCAAGCAACAGGTGGGCAAGTTGATATCTTGGTAGCTGGTGTAGGTACAGGAGGTACGATTACGGGTATTTCTCGTTATTTTGAACAAGTTCAGAATAAGCCATTGTACTCAGTAGCAGTTGAACCTGCTGAGTCTCCAATTATTACTCAAACAAAAAAAGGTGAGAACATTACACCAGCATCGCATAAAATTCAGGGAATTGGAGCAAACTTTATTCCAAAGAATCTTGATTTAGATCTGGTTGATGAAGTCTTACCAGTGAGTAGTGAAGAAGCAATTCAATGGGCGAGAAAGTGTGCCACCCAAGAAGGTATTTTAGTGGGTATTTCAAGTGGTGCTGCATTGGCAGCAGCGGCTAAAATTGCAGAACGTCCTGAAAATGCAGGTAAAACAATTGTTGTTATTCTTCCAGATAGTGGGGAACGCTATTTATCTTCTGTTTTATTTGAAGGTTTATTTGACGAATAAAATTAACCATATAAAAAAGCCCATGAATAAATGGGCTTTTTTATTTAATCTTAATTTATAAAGCACTTTTTAAAGTTTTCTGATGACGTTTCACAGATCGAGCATATTTTTTTGCTTTGTGGCGTGTCCAGAAACTTCGTTCATATCCTGTTGGACCAACATTATAATATGCTGTCGCTTTGAACCAGCTATCTGCTGTCTGATAGTAATGATTTAAAATATAAGCACCACATTGGATGTTGGTAGATTCATCATACAAGTTACCAGCACAAGTTTGTTGCCAATAACTGGGAATAATTTGTGTTAACCCAATAGCCCCGGTGGGAGAGCGAGCATTACTATTATAGCTAGACTCTTGCCTGATCACGGCTGCCAATAAAAGCGGTGGAACATTATATCTATCAGCGCTTTGAATAATCATTGGAGATAGGCGATTCGCTGTACTTGGCGGAACGGAATAAGCTTTTTGTAAGCCAGACGAAAGCTTACTTGAGCGCCAAGAAAATGAACCGCTATTAGGGCCTAAACTTGTACATCCCGTCATTATTGTCATCAACGCAATAATAAAAAATTTGAGACTAAGGCGCTGTAATTGTGTTGGTGCAAAATGATCTTGAGCTAAAGATGAGGTAAGCAAAATACAAAACCAATAATCAAATTTCAAATGAAATGATGGTATTTAGCCGTACTTATCGGATCAATATAAGTTCTGTTGCTCAGCCCAACCAGAAAGTAAGATTTTTGTATTATTGAAATGAAAAAACCCCGACATCCTGTCGAGGTTTCTTCGTATTCAGCTTTATGTAGCTAACTCCTGTCAGCTACCGCTTCCTGCGTTCTTATTCTTCTTCAATGAGACTTCCTGTCTCTCTATGATTTATATGTTATGAAAAAATACTCAAGTTGAATATCCGTTAATAACCCCAAATTTTGTACGTTTTAACTTACAGGTATTTTTCAACTATGGTGTTAAGTCCCTTGATAAGCATTTAAGGTCAATGCAAAATTTTCACCAAATTGTTGAGCAGTTTTAATATCTCCTTCATCAAAACCATCTGCATTACTAGCATGTTCAGCCTGAACCATTAAACCTGACCATGAACCGAGTCGGTTAGCTGCTTGTGTATAGGCAACACCTTGATGCTGTTCTGGTAGAATTGGGTTACCTACCCATAACATGCCGTGTTGCATGCAAAAAGTAAAAATTGAAATTAGTGTGGATTGTTTATCACCAGCAGGAAGAGATGAAACGGTAAACCCAGCCGCTAATTTTCCTTTAAAACTTTGTTTTTTCCATAATGGACCAGTTGCATCCATGAGCTGTTTTAACTTGGAAGATACACCACCTAAATAAGTGGGAGATCCCCAAATTAATCCGTCATATTGGATAAGAACTCCTGGGCGCTCGATAAGATCCTCGGCATTGAGTAAATCTGCTTTAATATTGTGATGGCTTAAGACGCCAATTTGAATTTGCTGAGCAATAAATTGAGTGTGGCCTTGGCGGCTATGGTAAATAATGGCAACATTTTTCATGGAAATTTCCCTTTATTTAAATTTGAAATAGTTTTGCAATGAGATATAAACCACAGCCAAAAACACTATGGTTCAGCAAACTTTTCAGACAGTTCAAAAAAGGATGAGGTGTTTTTGATGAGGCAAAACCACTACCCATAGCTGGTTGCATAATAAAAAAAGGAATGAGAACGGTGACCAAACCAAACAGTAGTGCTGAGTAAAACTGAGGGTGGTCGAGCCAAGTCGAACCTACAATTAAAAGAAAGCTCAGTGCGAAGATAATCCCGACACTATAGTGAGCAATCCAGCCTAATAAATATTCCCCTTTCATTGGGGGACTTTTAGCAATAGATTGATGGACGAGTTTTCCTTGAAATATCCAGCCCACCCAACGTCCAAGAAAGGCAAAGTTTAAAGTCGGGACCTTAAATATTTTTAGTATTAATAGCCATATATCCATAACGATGGTTGCACCAATACCAAGACATAAAGCTTGAAAGAACAGAGTGGAGGTATTCATTTTTACACCTTGCTTTTATACGTATGAAACGTGATAAATTTATTGTGCAAGTTAAAGTTCACTTGAAGTCAAGAGGGTGTTATGGATATTGGTGAAGTCGCTAAGAAGGCAAAAGTCACAACGGCTACCCTACGTTTTTATGAAGAGAAAGGAATAATTAAATCGATAGGACGGCAGGGCTTACGTCGACAATATGGCAAACAAGTAATTGATCAACTGGCATTAATTGCTTTAGGTCGTGCTGCAGGTTTTTCTTTAAATGAAATTGCTACAATGTTTGGGCAAGATGGTAAGCCTGATCTTGACCGTCAAAAACTAAAAGATAAAGCTGAACAATTAGAGCAAATGGCAAAGCGATTGCATTTTATCAGCCAGGGATTAGAACACGCTGCTGTATGTCCTGCTGAAAATCATATGGAATGTCCCACTTTCCAAAAATTTTTAAAAGCAGCAATTGCTGGAGAATATCAGCCAACAAAACTTTAATTAGCTTTACTAATAAGTTCAGTTTTGTATTGGGTGCTAAACAATAGGCTTGTCATATTTTCGCCATAAAGATTTCATATTTTTGAAGCAAAAACTTCATACAAGCTTGATTAAATTTGCTTAATTTTTTACCAACTGTATAAAATCATGAGCAAAAAAACTTTAATCGCATTATTATGCTGTGCCAGTTTAGGATTGACGGCATGTAACGATGATAACGATCAAGATCAAACTTCGCCTACTGAAAACGTTACCGAACCAACTCTAATTTCTTTTGCTAAGTTACCTGTAGAAACTTATGCTGCTGGACCAGACTCAGGGGCATATGTGAAAGGTGCAAATGGAATTTATCCTCCGTTTAAAGGTCAACCTGTACAGGGATTTTCTGCAGCATTAAAAAATGAAGATGGCAGTTATATGGCAATGGCCGATAACGGTTTTGGCACTCAAGATAATTCATCAGACTTTTTACTTCGTATTTATAAAATAAAGCCTGATTTCAAAACTAAAACTAAAGGCACCGGTCAAGTTACTGTACAAAGTTTTATCCAACTGCGTGATCCGAATAAATTAATTCCATTTAATATCATCAATGGTAATACACCTGAGCGTTTATTAACGGGTGCTGATTTTGACCCAGAGTCGATGCAGCGTACTAGTGATGGGACTTACTGGATTGGAGATGAATTTGGTCCATATTTACTCCATTTCTCAGCAGATGGTGTACTTTTAGACGCTCCGATTCCTTTACCAAATCCATTAAATCCAACTCAAGAATTACGTTCACCACAAAATCAATTTAATAAAGCACAAATTAATTTTGTGGAACCTCTTGTTCAACAAAGTGGCGGTTTTGAAGGAATGGCGATTTCGCCAGATGGGCAGTATCTCTATCCGCTTATAGAAAAGCCAATTAAATCAATTCGGGAAACAGAAAGACAGTTGCTGATTTCTCAATTTGACCTGAAGAAAAAAGCGTATACAGGAAAATATTATTGGTTCCAGTTAGACAGTAAAGCAACCAATATTGGTGATTTCCAACTTTTTAATAATAATGAGGGTATTATTATTGAACGTGATGCCACGCAGAATAATTTAGGCGGCTATAAAAAATTAATTCGTATTAAATTAATTGAGTCAGGCCAGCTGGTCAGCCGCGAAGACTTAGTCGATTTAATTAAAATTGCTAACCCGAATATGTTGTATGGCACAGCTAGAGCAGGGGATATTGGTACGGGACAGGTTTTTGCCTTCCCATTTGAAACCATTGAAGATGTAATTATTGAAAATGGTACAACACTGACGGTTTTCAATGATAATAACTTCCCTGGGTCGACGGGACGTAATGCAAAGTTGGCCGATGATAACGAGATTATTCAGATTCGTTTACCAAAAGCTCTCTTCTAAGTCATATAAATAAATGAGTTCGATCTGCGGCGGATTTTATTCCGCCGTATTTAATCTAAGAATAAAATATTGAGTAAACTTTAATCAAATTAATTTCTATATTGTTGTTTTCGCGTGTTTTATAAACAAGGAAAATGAATGAAATTCATGTTAAAATGATCGGCTTTCATCTTTAGATGTCTCTCCTCCATCTGCTAGCCGAGATTCGCAAGCCATGTCTACCGCTTATACTATGCAAACTGCGCCAAAAGCGTTGTTTGATTACGACAAATATTGGGCGTCGTGTTTTGAACCAGCGCCATTTTTGCCGATGTCACGAGAAGAAATGGACCAACTCGGCTGGGATGCGTGTGACTTTATTTTAGTCTGTGGCGATGCTTATATTGATCATCCATCATTTGTATCGGGTGTGATTGGACGTGTACTTGAAGCGCAAGGTTTCCGTGTAGGTATTATCGCGCAGCCAGACTGGACCAATGTTGAAAGTTTCCGTGTATTGGGTAAGCCAACGATTGCTTGGGGAGTGACTGCGGGCAATATGGATTCGATGATCAACCGCTATACGGCAGATCGTAAAATCCGTTCGGATGATGCATATTCTCCAAACAATGAACCAAATAAACGTCCTGACCGTGCGGCAACGGTTTATTGCCAACGTTGTCGTGAAGCATTCCCAGATGTACCTGTACTATTAGGTGGTATTGAGGGTAGTTTACGTCGTATTGCGCACTATGATTATTGGTCAGACAAAGTCCGTCGTTCAATTTTGATGGATTCAAAAGCCGATATGCTTATGTATGGTAATGGTGAACGTGCCATTATTGATGTGATGCACCGTTTGGCTAAAGGTGAAAAAATCCACGAGATTACAGATGTTCGTGGTACAGCATTTATTATTAATAAACATAACAAAGCGGCTAAAGCAAAATTTGTTGAAATTGCCAGTAATGATGTAGATACGATTGGGCGTGTTGACCCAATTATTAACCCCTATGTCATGACTGAAGATATTGATGGTTGTGAAATTGAGAAAGATAAAGGCAACACACTAGCTCAATATCAAGGTTTTCAAAAAGAAATTGTTGCAAATCCGATTGTACGTGAAGGCGACCAACTTGATGAAAATACTCAGATTGTTCAGCTAAAGCCTGCTCAGTCAAAAGCGATTAAACACAAGTTACCTCCGCGAGAATTGGCTGTAATTCGTTTACCTTCTTTTGAAGAAGTGGCAAATGATCAAGTGCTTTATGCACATGCAAACCGTATTTTGCACCTTGAAACCAACCCGGGTAATGCACGTGCTTTGGTTCAACGTCATGGTGAGCGTGATGTCTGGATCAATCCACCTCCAATTCCGCTAACCACAGAGGAAATGGATTATGTATTTGATTTGCCATATGCACGTTTGCCGCATCCTGCATATGGAGATGCGCGTTTCCCTGCATTTGATATGATCAAATTCTCGGTCAACATTATGCGTGGCTGTTTTGGTGGTTGTACATTCTGTTCGATTACAGAACATGAAGGCCGTATTATCCAAAACCGTTCGGAAGATTCGATCTTACGTGAGATCGAGAAAATTCGTGATACAGCGCCGAACTTCACCGGTATTATTTCAGACTTAGGTGGTCCAACAGCAAACATGTACCGTTTGCATTGTAAAGACCCTGAAATTGAGAAGAACTGTCGTAAACCTTCTTGTGTATATCCGGGTGTTTGTCAAAACTTGCATACCGACCATGCACCTTTAGTACAGCTTTATCGTAAAGCACGTGCGATTAAAGGGGTGAAGAAGATTCTGATTGGGTCGGGATTACGTTATGACCTTGCTGTATTGAACCCTGAATATGTCAAAGAGCTAGTACAACATCACGTTGGTGGTTATTTAAAAATTGCACCAGAGCATACTGAACAAGGCCCTTTATCTAAGATGATGAAACCGGGTATTGGTACGTATGACCGTTTCAAACAAATGTTTGATCGCTTTAGTAAAGAAGCAGGAAAAGAGCAATATTTAATTCCTTACTTTATTGCTGCACACCCAGGTACTTCTGATTATGACATGATGCATCTTGCGATCTGGCTGAAGAAGAATGGTTTCCGTGCCGATCAGGTACAGACGTTCTACCCATCACCGATGGCAACTGCGACAACCATGTATTATTCAGGGAAAAACCCACTCGCAAAAGTGGCGCGTTACACTGAAAATGTGGACATTGTAAAAGGTGAAAAACGCCGTCGTCTGCACAAAGCATTCTTACGTTACCACGATCCAAATAACTGGCCATTACTTCGTGAAGCACTTAAAGAAATGGGCCGCGCTGATTTAATTGGTAATTCAAAGCAACATTTAATTCCAACTTATCAACCGAAAGGGGCGGAAGGAGAATATAAATCTGCACGTAAGAAGAACTCGACTGTTGCGGGCGATTCAGTGAAGCGTTCAGGGCAAACAGTTCAAAATAAAAATCAGCATAAACGACCTCAAAAAGGGCAGGTACTGACTCAACATACGGGTCTACCACCTCGTGAGACAGGTGAAAAGAGACCATTTGGTGGTAAAAGTAAACCAAAATCAAAAGCTCGTGGATAACGATAAAAAAGGCTCTGTTTAAGAGCCTTTTTTATTTTTAAAGTGAGTGGATAAATCATATGGTGAGATTTCTGAGCATTTTTTATGTAAAAAGTGTAATGAAAAATGATAAATCCTAAAAATCTGACGAGCTGCACTTGATTGTTGCTGAGTCTGTGTTTATAAATAATGTGAGGGTGGCTAAATTTAAGCCAAGCTTGATAACTACAAGTGAAATTACTAAGTGAACCTTTTAAAGAACGGCTGTGTCGTTATCAATTAAAACAAAGCGTGATCTAGCAAAATCATTATAAAAAACTTAAAGGATGGACCCATGTACTATTTAATTACAATCTTATTACTATTTTTGACCGTTGTTATGGCGGCGAAAAGCCTCTCAAGAAAGCATCAACAAGACAGTGCTTTAAAGCGCCGTGCCGTGTTAAGTAGTCATGAACAAATGACATTAACTCGTTTACAGACAGTATTGCCTAAATTTACTGTGTTAGCTCATGTTTCATTTGATGCATTATTAACAACGAAATATGCTCACACTCGTCGCAAATATCAAAATATGACAGCTGACTTTGTTGTGCTTGATCAAAATTATCAGGTTGTTGTAGTGGTTATGCTTGAAGAAAGTGGTTTACGCCGAGCACATCAACAATATGAGCGCCGTTTATTACAGCTTGCGGGCTATCGTGTATTAAGTTACAGCACTGTGCCAGATTATCATGAGTTAAGAAGAGACTTATTGACCCCTGAATCAGAGATGGCAACTTTACATGCAACGCCTCAGCTAGAAAGAATTTCAAATGCTTTTGTAAAGTCTTAAAAATTAGGTCTTACAGTGATTTAATTTTAAGCCTCATTAAATAAGATTTTAAAAAATGCTGATATTATCAACTTTAAAAGTATAAAAAATGAGCAATATCGATCATGATCTTGCTCAGTTTTTTTATTAATTAAAATTAATAAGAATTAAGGAAGTACCGCAACAACGGTCATTTCTACAAGTACATCAGGTGCATAAAGTTTAGATTCAACACAAGTACGAGCAGGTGGATGCTCTTTGCTAATCCACGCATCCCATACTGTATTCATGGCTGCATAGTCCTTATCAATATCCTTTAGAAAAATCATGACAGACAGGATATGACTTTTGTCGGTTCCGGCTTCAGCAAGTAAGCGATCAATATTGTCCAAAGTTTGTTGAGTTTGCGCTGTAATATCCACACTGGTGTCATCAGCGAGCTGCCCTGCTAAATGGACTAAATTACCTGAAATCGCCACTTCACAATATCTTGAAGTTACGTGTAAACGCTGCACAGACATAAGTTTTACCTGATATAAAAACGATAGAAAAGATTGTACTTGATACAATTCTAATGCAGTGTAAATTTCTTTAAATTAGGCTGAAAAAGTTTCTATTTCCATTAATTTACGCTGTTTGAAAATAAGAATAGAGCGATATTGTGGGCAAACAATAATATTACCTAAATTTAAAAATTGGATTTTGGCGCGCCGAAGCTGATTCAAGCAAGCTGCAACGGAGCTTTGATTTGGACACAATTGTTTGAGTTGACTTAAAGCTGATTTGGTCGTTTGATACATGGTAAGATCCTAATTTAAATATAAAAATTTAACTTTATCCGATAGATTTAGATGCGCTATTGTTCGGACTGATACCAATTAACATGGCGTGTGATGTACATGACACATGCAATTAGTATGAACGAAAGAATAGAGCCAAAAAGGAAGGTCTTGCCGCTGGATTGTAGTAATAGATACATCATGCCGTATAAAGCACTGAGCAAAACACCGAAGAGTATAGCGGCTTTAAAACCTTGAACGACGAAGTATAAATACCAAGTAATCAAGCCAATACATGCAACTGCCGCAACGAGGTAGGCTAGGCCAAAAGCATAATATTCACTTATAGATAAAAGCAAAACAAAGAATACACCTTGTGCCATAGCCACCAGAGCGTACTGAATAGGATGAATTTTAAGACTTTTCAATACTTCAAATAAGAAGAAGCAACCAAAGGTAATAATGATCACCATAATGCCATATTTGATGGCACGATCAGTTCGGGTATAAATATTAACGGGTTCTAAAAACTGCGTTGAAATACCAGAAATGTTGTTTGAAGATGTATTTGAAGCAGCATAAGCAGCGTCAACATTACTGATCAGATTGCTTTGAGTATTTACAGCTTGGTAAAAACACTGACTATTTGCACAGGTTGAGAGACGATCTAAATTACGTTTCCCTAAAGCAATATTTTTCCAGTCAGCTTCAAAGAATTGTTTTTTGCTCAGTTTCTTAAAAGGCAAACTTTGACCATCGTATTTGACATCTCCCCAATTGCCTTTAGCTTGGTAGGTCATCTCGTAACTGGTTGGAACAAAGGCAAATTCGCTTAAACCTTCTAAATCAAATTGCAGACTAAAGCTAAAACCTTTTTGCAATTTTAGGATCAGTTCAGGATATTGCTTGCTGGTGATATGAAGAAGATCAAAGCCATGTTGACCTTGGCTTTGTGCAGAAAAGTCAAATTTATAATTTTTTCCATCAATATTAAATATTGGTTTGGTATTTAGACCGCGAGCATCTTGGATAGGAAAAATGATTTCAGCTTGATCCCAAAGATAGTTGCGTTGTGATTCAAGCATTGTGCCTTTAAATACACCTTTACCTAACATGTGATTTTGATAGCTAATTGCTTTATACATATTGCGTTTGTAAGTGTTATCAGAAACTTTAAACTGAGCTTTCCAGTCCGTTGATTCTGCCCCTAGGGTGACAAATAATGTTTGGATACAAGCGTAAGTTTTCTTTTGCTCATCGGTACATATGGTTTGAACTTGATAAGGGATTTTTAAATATGGTGCGATCACTTGTTGGGGGCGAATTTGTTCTTTTGCAATGTCTTGAATTACTTGTTGTTGATAGCTTTGGCGTTCATCTACCAAGCTTGAAATAAAAAAGAGGCCAATATAAAAAATCAAAATTAGGAATAAAACCGCTCCTATTTTAAGATTGATAAAGTTTCTACGCATAGTGGATTCCATTGTCATTCTGATATGACCAGTGTCTCGAATCGATATGCGTTTTAAATGAGTTGCAGTTGAAGCTTATGTGAAGTTTTGATGAAGTAAAATTTTTAGCAATACCCCCGATTTGTGTTGCTTTAAAAAATCCAAATAATTTTCAGGGATATTTTGAATAGTGATATGACCTTGGTGCTGTTGGATAATCTGCTGCACGATACTTAGTCCGATACCTGTACTTCTTTGCTGGTTATGCGGACGTGGTAATGAAAAATAGGTTTCAAAGACACGATTTAAGGCATATTCAGGAATGGCTTCACCTTCATTGAATAACAGAATTTCAATGCCATCAGTGACAGTATTTTTCCTGACTTGAATGGTGAGAAGACCTTGTTCAGAGCAAAAGTCTCTTGCATTATCTAATAGATTATTGATGGCTTGTTTAAGCCAAAAGGGATCAGCATAAATTGTACAATCTTCAGGAAGATTCAGCTTTATTTGAATTTGTTTAATTTGAAAAATACTGTGTTGTTGAGTCAAACAATCTCGAATTAGTTTTAATAAATCAACATTTTGGAATTCTAAAACATGCTGATTCTTCTCTAGGCGTGTCAGCAACAGCATTCGTTCAATGAGAGATTGCAAGCGATGACTTTGCTCAACAATATGTGCAGCAAATTGTTGTTGATCTTCTAAGGGCAGATCATCTTGTAATAGTTCTGCACTGGCTTGAATCGCCGTGAGTGGACTTTTCAATTCATGGGTCAGAGTATTTACATAATTTTCGACATAAGCACGATCTTCTAGTTTCTCTCGCATTTCACTGAGCGCTTGAGTCACTTGGTTCAGCTCTTTTGCAGAATAGAAAAATGGAGCTTGATTGACAGGTGCTAGTGCTTGAGCATAACGACGTACTTTATCAATACTGTGTCTTAACCAATATGCCACCATGCTTGCAAGTAATAAGCTGAGTGCAGCGATCCACAGCGCTTGATAAATCAGTTGACGTTCTGCACGTGTAATATAAGGTTGCACGGATTGATTTGGCTTACCAATACTGACCACACCTATTAATTGGTGTTTGTAGATAATCGGCGCAGCGATATACATTACACTGCTGTTTCGGTCATAAGGTGTGGTTGCAGTAGAACGTGCACCGTACTTACCTTGTAGGGTTAAATAAACATCATTCCATTTTGAATAATCTTGCCCAATGGCTTGATCTTCTGAGTCATAGATTACTATGCCGTGCTGATCTGTTATATAAAGTTGTTGATTAATTTCATCTTTTTTATGCTGCCAAATTGTAGCATTCAGTTGGCGAGATAATGCTGCTTGAATTTTTTGATCAAATTCGGGCGTACTAACTTGTTTTTGTGCTACATCTTCTGCAATCAGTTGGGCAATAATATTGGTATTTTCAGCAAGTGTATCTTCGACCACTTGGCGGACATTTGGTTTGACCTGTTGGTTTAATGTATAAGCAATAAAGCTTAGGCTCAGTACCACCACTAAGCTAAAGAAAAACCAAATGCGGATAAAGATGGACATTGATTAACCTAACTTCACTAGACTGTATCCGAACCCTCGATGCGTCCGAATAGGATCATTATCAGGGGTAATTTGTTTTAGTTTTTGCCTTAAACTTTTAATATGCGTATCGACTGTGCGTTCTAAGCTATGCTCAGGATGTTCCCAAATATGATCCATTAATTGCTGACGGCTAAAGACTTGTTCAGGATGTTGAATCAACAAAAATAACAATCGATATTCATAACGCGTCAGTTGTAATGATTTTCCATGATATTGAATTTGCAAAGATTGTGGATTGCATGACCATATCGAGCATGGAGCAACTATTGCAGCCTGAGAGATTGGATTTTGACTTGAATTACTTTGTATTTGTACTTCCATTCTACGCCAAATGGCTTTAATTCTAGCCACAATTTCCCTTGCACTAAAAGGCTTTGTACAATAATCATCTGCGCCAATTTCCAAACCGACAACTCTATCAATTTCATCATCTCGTGCCGTAAGAAATAATAAAGGTGTTTGAGATTTTTGGCGTAGTTGTTTGCAGACTTCTAAGCCGTTAAGATCAGGTAAACCGATATCTAAAATAATAAAATCAAAAGCTTGTTCTGAAAGATATTGTAATGCTTGAGTCCCCGTATTTGCCCAACTGACATTCCAGCCCTCACGTTCAAGCGCATAACGTAGAGGAAGAATAATCGCAGCTTCATCTTCAATACATAAAATTTGTTTAGGACTCATCATGGTTAACTAATTAATATGTTGTAATTTTATTGAGTTAGTTTAACGGAAGATACGGTAGAGAAATGCTGTAATATTAATTTTTTATAATTCTTTATAAGATAAAGGGCACATTTGTGCCCTGCAATATTCGGATTTGGTCGTCACGCCAATCACAGGACGATATGCCGAAAGTAAAGGTTGCTTTGGCATGTTGCAAATACATGGGTAATGAATATGCGCTGATTAGATTACTTCAAACTTTAAGCAAAAGGGAACTGTTTTTGTTTAAAACTTGTTCTTTTGTATAAAAAAACAACACTTACCATAAGGACAACTGAAAGTCGTTAGCTTTAGTTTGTAATTGATAAACCCCAATACCAATGAGCCGAAATTGGAAGTTTTCGGGAATATGCATCTCATTTAAAAGTAAGAATAAAACTTGAATCAGGTCTTGTTGAGAATGAATTGGGTTTTTAAAACTTTTACTGTGTTGCAAAGTCTGGAAATTCTTAAGTTTGAGCTTAATATTTACACCTCGGGCATTCAGTTGCTTTTTCTCTAAACTTTGCCAGACTTTTTCGGCTAGACCATGCCAGTAGGGTTGGCACTGGGCTAAAGTAAAGTCACTATCAAATGTGGTTTCTTTCGAAATTTGCTGTCGGGCACGTTCAGCTTGAACGGGGCGGTTGTCGATACCTTGAGCGTATAAATAAAGCTGTTGGCCATATTTACCAAAGTGGTGAACTAAAACAGCTTCTTCAATTTTTTGTAAGTCACCTAGCGTATGCAACTCAAGCTGTTGGAGCTTTTCTTGGGTAACTTTGCCTACTCCTGGAATTTTTTTTAAGGGTAAGTCCTGAATAAAACTGGCTACTTGAGAAGGTTTTATAACAAACAGGCCATTCGGTTTATTCCAGTCGGACGCAACTTTTGCCAAGAATTTATTAGGTGCTACACCAGCCGAGGCTGTCAGTCCGGTTTGCCTGAAAATATCTTCCCGAATATGCATAGCTACTTCGGTCGCACTCGCGATTTGTTTTAAATTTTCAGTGACATCAAGATAGGCTTCATCTAAAGATAAAGGCTCAATAAGAGTAGTGTATTGTTGAAAAATACTATGAATTTGAGCCGAGATGGCACGATATTTTTCGAAATTCGGCTCAATAATAACAACTTGAGGGCATAGTTTTCTTGCTTGGCTCATGGACATGGCAGAGCGTAAACCAAACTCACGAGCAGGATAAGAAGCAGCTGCAATTACGGCGCGCGGGTGATGCGATGAAATAACTACCGGGAGATGCCTTAGATCAGGACGTTCTCGCAATTCGACCGATGCATAAAAGGCATCCATATCGATATGAATGATTTTGCGCATATTATTGTGCTTTCACGATGCCTTGCTGCTGTAAAAATTGGTGCCATTCTTTGACTGAACCTTCATAAACATTTAAGTCTACTGGCTTGGTCATGCCTTCAATTTTACCTTGATTACTATGCTGCCAAAAGAGCCATTTTCGCTTGTCTTTCAGCTCAGGTTTCCCTTCGTAATCTCTGACCCAAAGAGGAGTATTAGGGAAACTACCTATTAATACAATGTGGTAAAAAGTTTTGGAAATATAAAAGATAGGCTGTTTACCATAATGATGCTTTAAGCTGTCATGCATGATGCCTATTTCTTTAAGTAATTGTTCTTTGGTATGGGAATTAATACAGTTGCTGTCATATTCCAGATCAATAACAGGAGGAAGGGCATCAACTTTGTTGGGTACAGTTGCAATAAAATTTTCAGCTTGTGTTTTACCATCACGACATAAACGATAAAAATGATAAGCGCCGACATGAAAGCCATGTTCGCGTGCTTTTAACCAGTTTTCTTGAAATTTTGGATCTTTATAATCACCGCCTTCAGTCGCTTTTAAATAGACGAACTGAAATTTTTGGTGTGATATTTTTTTCCAGTTGATATTTTCTTGATGGTGAGAGACATCAAAGCCTTGAACTGGATAATCTTGAGCAATAGCTTTTTGCTGGTAGAACAGACCGAAGTAAGTGAGAACCCCCATAACACAAGCTAAAACAATCCCAATGAGGGTATTGTAGCGTGGTGCAGAAAAGGTTTTTGCCAGCTTGGTCATGCAAAACTCAGTATTAATATGAAGTTCACATCATAGCGTGATTCGCGAGCGAGAAACCACGCTAAAAATGCAACTGCTTACACAGGCGTATTTTTGGGAATTTGCCAAAAGATCAGTGCGGTAATGATATTAATACAACCTAAACAAATCAGGGTGACATGGAAGGCAGTTGTCACATGTGCTGTACCATAGTAATCGGTAAATATATTAATGAGTGTACCTGCCAGTGCAACACCAATACTCATTGAAAGCATCATGATCATTGATAAGAAACTATTACCGCTACTTGCATCTTGTTGAGGCAAATCTTTTAAGGTGAGTGTATTCATTCCCACAAATTGTAATGAGTTTAATGTACCAAATAAGAAAAAGTGTAAAGCTCTAAACCAAGTTGGGGTGTCGACAGTCATAATGGCAAAAGACGCAATACATAGACCCACTAAGGTTGTGTTAATTAACAGAAAGCGGCGATAACCCATTTTCTGAATAATCGGTCTAACAATCGGCTTGGAGAAAAGTGACCCTAACACTAACGGAATCATCATTAATCCCGCAATGAATGGCTCAAAACCAAAAGCGACCTGTAGCATGAGTGGTAAAACAAAAGGTAAGGCATTACCACCAAAGCGGGCAAAGAAATTACCTAAAATACCAATCGCGTAAATTTTGTTTCTAAAGAGTCGGCTGCGGAACAATGCATTTTGATGGGTATGTGAATGGTAGGCATACCAAAGGGTTGCGACTACCCCGACCACTAATAAAGAAATACTAAACCATTTGGAATATTCAGGTGAGGCAAGATGTTCAATACCCAAAGACCAGCCAATCATTGCGATGACTAAGAGCACAAACCCAATAAGGTCAAAAGTTTTAACGGTAGGCTCTTTTACATTTGGCATGACCTTTAATGTCATTAATATGCCCAATACTCCCATTGGAATATTAATAAGAAAGATCCAATGCCACGTTGCAACTTCAACGAGCCAACCACCTAGTGTTGGACCAGCTAAAGGGCCTAGTAAACCTGCCAGACTCATGAGACTCATGGCTGCCAAAAATTGAGTTCGGGGAATAATTTTTAAAAGTGATAAACGACCAACAGGGAGTAATAACGCACCCCCAACACCCTGAATGACACGGAAAAATAAAAGCTGATTTAGGCTTTGAGAAAGACCACAACCTAAGGAAGCAAGCGTGAAAATAATGATTGCTGATAAAAACGTATTTCTAACACCAAAGCGGTCGGCCAACCATCCACTTAAAGGAATACAGGCAGCTACAGATAAAACATAAGCCACCACTACGCTATGCATACGTAATGGATCTTCATTTAAATGGTGTGCCATTGCAGGAATGGCAGTATTTACAATTGTTGTATCTAATGCCTGCATAAAAAAGCCAATGGAAACCAAAAGAACCAATAGACGATATTCGGGTTGCAAGGCTTGATGGGTTGGCGTGGCATTCATAACATTTGAAAATTAACGTTTTCGCCTAGTGTAAAACAAATTGAATTTAAAAAAAGTAAGTCAATGTTGAATAAACGCTTTGTAAGTTTAACTTCTATTATTTAGAGCAGCTATATAACCGGACTTTCAAGTGAATGAGTATAAATAGATAAAATAAAAAAAGCGGAAGAATCCGCTTTTTTTTTGAGGTAGAGAGCTTAAACAACAAATCTCTTTGGCATTTTTAAGTTTTTAATGACGTTATAAATTTGGTCGATTTCTTCACATACAATTAATTTAGCTCGATGCTGAAGAGGAAGGAAGCCTTCTTGTACAGCATGGTCTAACTGAGCAATTAACGCATTATAAAAACCATTTACGTTATATAAAATCATGGGTTTTTGATGCTGATTGAGTTGACCCCAAGTCGCAATTTCCAAAATTTCTTCGAATGTACCTAAACCGCCAGGTAGTGCAATAAAAGCACTCGCGCGCTCTGCCATCATGGCTTTACGCTCATGCATGGTTTCTACCACATGCAACTCGGTCAATCCTGCATGCGCCACTTCATAATCAAGCATAAATTCAGGAATGACCCCTACAGCTTCTCCACCATGTGCAAGTACACTTTCTGCGACTTGTCCCATTAAACCAATACTGGCACCGCCGTAGACCAAACCAAAACCTTGTTCAGCAATTCCGCTGGCTAACTCAATTGCCTTTTCGCGATAAATCGGGTTATTTCCTGCTCGTGAGCCACAATATAATGCAATAAGAGGTTGTGTTGTTTTTACAGATGTTATTGGTGAATCATTTACTGCCATTGTTAATACGCTATTCATTGCTTTATTTTCACCTTATCACGTTCATATTTCTTGTCTACACTAAGCAAAAAATATGACAACTTTATAAGCAGTTTTATAGGAAAGATTCATGTTTTGTATGGGTTTGGTGAATACATATAATGATCAAATAAAAATGATGAATTTATGTTAAATCTTGCCTATACTGAAAATTCGTTTAACAACATATGAACAAATATGGGTAGTGGTTGTAGTCGCTCCGTTTTAATTTCTTGTCCTAAAAAAACATTATTCCCCCTTTGTCTAGGCATGCCTTTTGCGTTGCCCAATAAAGATAAAATCCACCCAGCACAGGAGCAGGATCAATGATCTTTGAATGGATGTCTGATCCGTCTGCTTGGGTAGGCCTAGCGACATTAATTGTTCTTGAAATCGTACTAGGGATCGATAACCTCGTCTTTATTGCCATTTTGGCTGAAAAGTTGCCACCAGAACAACGTACTAAGGCACGTATAGTGGGTTTAATACTCGCTTTGGGAATGCGTCTTATCCTCTTAGCTTCAATTGCTTGGGTCGTGACACTCACCCAACCACTTTTCCATATTTTTAGCCATCCATTCTCTGGCCGTGATTTGATTTTATTGTTCGGTGGTGTGTTCTTGCTCTTTAAAGGCACCATGGAATTGCATGAGCGGATGGAAGGTAAACAACTTCATAAAGAAGATAATCCTGTTCATGCTGCGTTCTGGATGGTCATCGTTCAGATTGTTGTGCTTGATGCCGTATTCTCATTAGACAGCGTAATTACTGCTGTAGGTATGGTGAAAGAACTGTCAGTCATGATGGTTGCTGTTGTGATTGCTGTGGGTATTATGCTGTGGGCTTCAAGACCACTCATGGACTTTGTGAATAAACACCCAACAGTAGTTATTCTATGTCTTGGCTTCTTGATGATGATTGGTTTCTCTTTGGTGGTGGAAGGTTTTGGTTTCCATATTCCGAAGGGTTATTTATATGCTGCGATTGGTTTCTCAATTTTAGTCGAAATGATCAACCAAACCATGCGTCGCAACCAAGAGAAGCTAGTGACTACTACAGATTTACGTTATCGCACAGCTTCTGCGGTTTTACGTATGTTAGGCAGTAAAAATAGCGGTTCTACTTCAGACGCTCAAACGGCTGATAAAGAAGATGTATTGGCAACTCAAGCTTTTGCTGATGAAGTCTTTGATGAAGAAAATGGCGCTTACCATAGTGTGCTTGTACAAGGTGTACTTGGTTTATCTGAACGTCCAGTAAAGTCAGTGATGACACCAAGACCTGAGCTTGAATGGATTGATTTAGACGAAGAACCAGAAGTTTTAAAAGAACGTTTAATGTCGATGACACATTCACGTTTAATTGTTGCTCGTGGTGAACTTGATAATATTGAAGGTATTGCGCTTACACATAAAGTTTTAAATGGCTTTATTGAAACAGGCGTTATCGATTTTCAAAAGCACTTACGTGAGCCAGTTATTGTGCATGAAAATGCTCAAGTGCTTATGGTGATGGAGCAATTACGTCAGGCTCCTTTACAAATGGCGATTGTTCTAAATGAATATGGTTCAATTGAAGGTATTGCCACACCAATTGATATTTTAGAAGCAATTGCGGGTGAGTTCCCTGATGAAGAC
This sequence comes from Acinetobacter sp. AKBS16, assembly GCF_002899995.1. NCBI lineage: Bacteria > Pseudomonadati > Pseudomonadota > Gammaproteobacteria > Moraxellales > Moraxellaceae > Acinetobacter > Acinetobacter sp. AKBS16. Next base: position 19,877 of record NZ_POYH01000011.1, read on the forward strand.
GAACTAGATGCAGCAGCAGAAAGTTTAGAAGACGGTTCGTTAATACTTGAGGGTTCAACCGATATTCGTCATGTATCGCTTTTACTTGGACGTGACTTAGTTGATGAAAGTGAACAATATTCTACTTTATCGGGCTATTTGTTATTCCATTTAGGCCGTTTACCTGAAAATGGTGAAACTGTTGAAGCGGATGGTTATCGCTTTGAAGTTGTAACCATGGAAGGCCATAAAATCGAGAAAGTTCATATTGTTTCTATCGAACAGGATGAATCGAAAGATTAAATTGCGTGTCAGATTTAGAAACATCATAAAATAGCTCAACTTTGAGCTATTTTTTATTTGAGAAGTACCAAATGACCCAACAAACTTGTCCATGCGGAAAAGGCAGCTATGCAGAATGTTGTGAACCTTTACATTTAGGCACAACAAAAGCACTCACCGCAGAGCAGCTTATGCGTTCACGTTATAGTGCATTTGCATTGCAGCAAATTGATTATATTGTGCAAACGACGGCTTTAGGTCAGCAAACTGCTCTTGATAAAGAGGCTATTGCGGAATGGAGCAAACAAAATCAATGGTTGGGTTTAGAGGTGGTTAACGCCAACGAAAAATTAGATAAAACCCATGCACAGGTAGAGTTCAAGGCCCATTATCATGATGGTAAAAGCGCTCAAATTCATCATGAAGTTTCACATTTTGTATTTCATCAGCAACAATGGTTTTTCCTTGATCCGACGGTCGATATGCAGGTCACTATGAAACAACCTTGTATATGTGGTTCAGGAAAAAAATTTAAGCAATGCTGTGCACAATTCCTATAACTTTATCTTAAAATACGCCCACCGTTTGGCCTGAGGGAAAGGGCAATGTTACTCACCGTTATTTATATTATTGCGATTACTGCCGAAGCCATGACTGGTGCATTGTCTGCTGGGCGACGGAGTATGGACTGGTTCGGTGTTGTACTAATTGCCTGTGTGACGGCCTTGGGTGGTGGCTCTGTACGTGATGTACTACTTGGACACTATCCTTTAACGTGGGTAAAACATCCTGAATATTTAGTTTTAACGTGTTGTGCTGCATTTGTTACCATCGTTATTGCTAAATGGATGCGTCATTTACATAACATTTTCTTGGTGCTCGATGCTTTAGGTCTAATTGGGTTTACGATCATTGGTTGTCAGATTGCCTTACAGATGGGGCATGGTTTTGTCGTGTCGGCTGTAGCAGGCGTTTTAACAGGAGTTTCGGGTGGTATTTTACGTGACATCTTATGTAACGACGTCCCGTTTGTTTTCCGCCGTGAGCTGTATGCTAGTATTTCTTTTGTTGCAGTCATTTGCTATTGGGTCTGTCTAGACTTAGGTTTAAGTTTAGAACTTACCGTTATTTCAACCTTAGTATTTGGTTTTACGCTTCGTTTAATTGCCATTTATTTTGGCTTGGAAATGCCTAAATTTATTTATAAAGATGATGATGCAGAGTCGGCTTCTTCAACCGACGAACATTAATCATGCAGAATTTCATGTGGGCATGATATAACAATTCTATATATGGTCTTGTCCACTTATTCTTTCCAGTAGAGTTAATCCTATGGATCTGGTTTCACGTATACAAAATCTTCCAATTGGCAAATTTCACTACACGCTTTTATGGGTAGTGGGTTTAGGCTGGATGTTTGATGCGATGGATACCGGCATTATCGCTTTTATTATGACAACCCTTGTTAAAGATTGGTCATTAACACCTGCTGAAAGTGGTTGGATTGTCAGTATTGGCTTTGTAGGCATGGCTATAGGTGCAGTTTGTTCTGGTGCCTTGGCAGATCGTTTTGGTCGTAAAACTGTCTTTGCGATGACAATGGCAATTTATAGTATTGCGACTGCGTTATGTGCTTTTGCCCCTGATCTAAAGTGGCTATTAATTTTTCGGTTTATTGTTGGGTTGGGGCTAGGTGGTCAATTACCTGTAGCAGTCACGCTGGTCAGTGAATATGTGCCTGCTCATGTTCGTGGAAGATTTATCGTTCTGCTTGAAAGTTTTTGGGGATTAGGCTGGTTGGTTGCTGCGCTCATTTCTTATTTTATTATTCCTAAATTTGGCTGGCATATTGCCTTCCTTATAGGCGGTCTTCCACTTATTTATATTTTAGTGATTTGGAAAAAAGTCCCTGAATCTATACCGTATTTGATTAACCGTGGTCGTATTGAAGAAGCGCATGCACTGGTACAAAAACTAGAAGCCGAAGCATGTGTGCAAATAGTTCACCATATTGAAGTCGTGCCTGTGGCGATGCGACAAAAAGTTTCATTTAAACAGCTCTGGAGTGGTCAATTTGCTCGTAGAAGTTTAATGCTCTGGCTAATCTGGTTTGGCATTGTGTATTCCTATTACGGCATCTTTACGTGGTTGCCGAGTTTATTGGTGAAACAAGGCTATGACATTGTCAAATCATTTGAATATGTATTGCTTATGATTTTGGCGCAGTTACCGGGCTACTTGGCGGCTGCTTGGTTTGTCGAGCGTTTAGGTCGAAAAATTACACTTGCCGCATTTATCGGTTTTTGTGCTTTGTCGGCATATTTCTTTGGACAAGCCGACAGTGTAAATAGCATTATGTTCTGGGGCTGTCTCATGTCATTCTTTAATTTGGGTGCATGGGGAGTGTTATATACCTATACACCAGAACAATATCCAGCCAATATTCGGGCTTTCGGGTCAGGCTGGGCATCGGCAATGGGGCGTATCGGTGGAATTGTCGCGCCAATGGTCGTGACACATATGATGGTTGCTAAAAACGGCTTTAATCACGTTTTTATGATGTTTACTGTGGTTTTACTTGCCGTAGCTTTAGTGATTTTGATATTAGGTGAAGAGACTCAAGGTAAAAGACTAGAGTCGATTGGGCTATAGTTTTTGCCTAACTTTATAGCAAGTAACTAAAAATATAGAGAGATAAGACACAATTTGACGCTCAGGTGACAGAGTCCCCCTTGTGTCTGTAACATAGCCCACTTAGCATAATACACACTTAAAATAACGACTGATTTGGAAGATAAGCTGACTATGACCAGCCTTGTGCATCATGCGACAGAAAACCGCTCTGTAGCCGAATTTACTGAACAGGCTTACTTGAATTATGCCATGTACGTCATTATGGACCGTGCATTGCCGCATATCAGTGATGGCTTAAAGCCCGTACAGCGCCGTATTGTCTATGCCATGAGCGAGCTAGGCTTAAAAAGCAGTGGCAAGCCAAAAAAATCAGCGCGTACAGTGGGTGATGTACTTGGTAAATACCACCCACATGGTGACTCGGCATGTTATGAAGCCATGGTACTCATGGCTCAGCCATTTAGTTATCGTTATCCGCTAATTGAAGGACAGGGGAACTGGGGTTCACCAGATGATCCTAAATCTTTTGCTGCGATGCGTTATACCGAAGCCAAACTCTCGGCTTATAGTGAATTATTGCTGAGCGAATTAGGTCAGGGCACTAGCGAATGGCAAGATAACTTTGATGGTTCTTTAAAAGAACCGATCACTTTACCTGCACGTGTACCTAATATTCTTCTTAATGGTACGACAGGTATTGCTGTCGGGATGGCAACTGATATCCCGCCACATAATTTGCGTGAAGTTGTAAAAGGCACAATTGCTTTAATCCGTAATCCGCAAACCTCGGACGAAAAATTAGCTGAATATATTCCGGCTCCGGATTTGCCAACCAAAGCTGAAATTATTACCCCGCCAGAAGAATTACTCAAAATCCAGACCACTGGTCGTGGTAGTTACCGTATGCGAGCGGTATATACCATTGAGAAAAATGAAATCGTAATTACTGAGCTCCCATATCAAGTCTCTGGTTCTAAGGTAATTACCCAAATTGCTGACCAAATGCAGGCTAAAAAGCTGCCATTAGTCGTTGATGTGCGTGATGAATCGGATCATGAAAACCCGACACGACTCGTGATTGTACTGCGCTCTAACCGTATTGATGCGGAAGCAGTAATGAGTCACTTATTTGCGACCACCGATTTAGAATCAAGCTATCGTGTCAATTTAAACATGATTGGCGAAGATGGCCGTCCTCAGGTGAAATCAATTCGTCGTATTTTGCTTGAATGGATCGAGATCCGTAAAAAAACGGTAACTCGTCGTTTGCAGTACCATTTAAACCGTATTGAAAAGCGCCTCCATATTTTGGCAGGTCTTTTAATTGCTTATCTCGATATTGATACAGTCATTCGTATTATTCGTGAAGAAGACCAGCCTAAGCCAGTCTTGATGGAACACTTCAATATTGATGAGATACAGGCCGAAGCGATTTTAGAGCTTAAATTACGTCATTTGGCCAAGCTTGAAGAGATGGAAATTCGTCATGAACAAGATGAGCTTTCCGCGAAAGCTGCCATTATTCGTGAACAACTCGAAAATCCTGAATCTTTAAAAAACCTGATTATCAGTGAATTAAAAGAAGATGCGAAAAAGTTCGGTGATGAGCGCCGTTCTCCAATTGTTGCACGTGCTGAAGCGGTTCAAATTAAAGAACAGGATTTAATGCCAGCTGAAACGGTAACAGTCGTGTTGTCTGAAGCAGGCTGGGTTCGTGCGGCAAAAGGTGCGGATGTGGATGCCGAAAATCTGAACTACCGTGCTGGGGACCAATATTTAAGTCATGCTGTCGGGAAAACCAATCAGCGAGTTTACTTCCTTGATGAAACAGGGCGCAGCTATGCCTTGCCAATTAGTAACTTACCTTCAGCGAGAGGCTTGGGGGATCCATTAAGTTCTAAATTATCACCAGCAAGTGGCGTATCGTTTATTCAGGTTTATTTAGATGATGATGAGTCTGAGTTGATTGCTGCAAGTTCGGCAGGTTATGGTTTTAAAACGCAAACCAAGCAATTAGATACCAATGCGAAAGCTGGTAAGACATTCTTAACGGTTCCGGATAAGGCAAAGGCTTTACCACTCATTTCTGCCCAAAACATGACGCATTTGGCTGTACTGAGCTCAGCAGGGCGTTTGTTAATTTTAGATTTGGCAGAGCTACCAAATTTAAATAAAGGTAAAGGTAATAAGTTGATACAACTTGAAGGAAAAGAGCAAATTTTATCCATGACAACCCTGAACTTAGATGAAATAATTCAGGTGGTTGCAGGTCAACAACATCTCAAATTAAAAGGTGATGATCTACAAAAATACATGGGTAAACGTGCTTCGAAAGGTCAGCTCTTACCACGTGGATATCAAAAAGCAAATAAACTGTTGATTCAGAGATAAAGCTAGCGTCTGGCAACATAAATACGCTATATATGGCAACATGTTCAAGCAATGAACTGAACTTGTTGGTATTGAATAATGATTAAAAGGGCAGCAATTTGGAGTACGTAATTTGTACTCCATGCAAAAAATTTGGCAGGCTTAAATTGTCAAAACTTCTGTCTCATAATCTTGTTCGAAAGTGTCATGAATGTGCCAATAAGTTTTAAATATGTTCTGGCACCAAGAAGCTAAAGAATAGCTGGGGCATTGAATAACAGTTATTACTAAGGATTACGAATCGGAGATAATGGCATTATGGAAAAGATTTGGTTTGCAGAATACCAAAAGACAGGGATTCCAGAAACAGTAGCATTGCCTGCAGAAAATACCTCACTTGTTGATATTTTTGAGCGTAATTTCCAAAAATTTGGTTCTCGTGATGCCTTTATCTTTATGGATAAAGCCATGTCATTTAACGAGTTGGAGCTTGCAAGCCGTAAGTTCGCGACCTATTTGCAAAATTTGGGGTTAGCAAAAGGTACGCGTGTGGCAGTAATGATGCCAAACGTGCTGCAGTATCCTGTAGTGGCATTGGCAGTCTTACGTGCAGGCTTGGTTTTAGTGAATGTTAACCCACTATATACTGCGCGTGAACTTGAGCATCAGTTAAATGACTCAGGTGCAGAAGTGCTCGTTATTATCGAGAACTTTGCAAGTGTTTACCAAAGCATTTTGGGTAAAACTCCAGTGAAGCATGTGGTTGTTGCTTCTGTCGGAGATATGCTAGGAACACTGAAAGGTACTTTGGTGAACTTTGTTCTACGTAAAGTCCGTAAACAAATTCCAGCTTGGAATATTCCTGGCCATGTTAAATTTAACAGTGCATTAAATAAAGAAAATCCAAGCAATTATAAACGCCCGACTTTAACTTTAAGTGATACTGCCGTGCTTCAATATACTGGTGGTACAACGGGTGTTTCAAAAGGTGCTGAGCTGACTCACCGCAATTTGGTTGCCAACCTTTTACAGTGTGATGGTATTTTCCAAAGCAAATTCGGTGCAAACGATGGTGCTAAAGGCGATCGTATTGTTTGTGCATTACCGCTTTACCATATTTTTGCGTTCATGGTTTGTGCGATGTACGGTATGTACAAAGGGCAGGCAAATATCTTAATTCCGAACCCGCGTGACTTACCGGCAGTGATTAAGGAATTACGTAAATATCAACCTTCTTTCTTCCCTGCAGTAAATACATTATTTAATGCCTTGGTGAATAATGAAGAGTTCAAGCAACTTGACCATAGCAACTTAAAAATGGCGATGGGCGGTGGTATGGCAGTTCTGCCATCTACAGCAGAAGCTTGGAAGAAAATTACGGGTACAACCATTATTGAAGGTTATGGCTTATCAGAAACTTCACCAGTTGCAACTGCGAATCCACCTGCATCTACTGAATTTAGTGGCACCATTGGTATTCCATTACCGTTAACTGAGGTTGCAATTTTAGATGATGACGGAAAAGAAGTACCTTTGGGTGAACAAGGGGAAATCTCAATTCGTGGTCCTCAAGTCATGAAAGGCTATTGGAACCGTCCAGATGAGACTGCTAAAGTCATGACAGCAGATGGTTTCTTCCGTACCGGTGACATTGGTGTAATGGACAGCCGTGGATACGTCAAAATTGTAGACCGTAAAAAAGATATGATTTTGGTTTCTGGCTTTAACGTTTACCCAAGTGAAATTGAAGAAGTGATTGCTAAACATCCAAAAGTATTGGAAGTTGCTGCAATTGGTGTTCCAGATGAAAAATCAGGTGAAGTGCCAAAGCTCTTTATTGTGAAAAAAGATCCAAGCTTAACTACAGAAGAAGTTTTGAACTTTGCTAAAGAAAACTTAACAGGTTATAAACGCCCTCGTTATGTTGAGTTTATGGATGAATTACCAAAATCAAATGTAGGCAAAATTTTACGTAAAGATTTACGTAAGCCTGCGTAATGATGAATAAAAAAGCGCCGTAAGGCGCTTTTTTTATTTTAATGGTTTTTCATAAACCAACGATCTACATAAGGACGACCAATTCCGACCATACCAACAAAAACTAACATGGTACCGAGCTGTAGACGTAAGTGAGTTACATCAAGTTGACCATAACTGAGGTAATTATCTACAAGACAATATATGGTAATCACAATGAGCCAGTGCCACAAAGGAAGTCTTTTGACACCCACAGCAATAAAGGTCACTGTTAAGATCACGAAGGTACCCAGTGTAGATTGCCAATTGAAATTCGCACAAATTACACTCAGTAAAAAAGCGACGATCGGTAATACGATTTTGAATATACGATCTACCTGAAGCTGGTTCTTCTTTTGCTTTTCTAAGACCTCGAACAATTCTTTTTGATCAGGTTGTTGCATACATAGCCCTATAAATCAGTGATGACATGCGGTTGCATAAAATTTCAGGTAAAAACGATGAGTTATGATAGCATGATCAACAGTATTTTCAGTGATGGATGGCACTATGCACGGCATCAGCAGCATTATCTATATTATTTTAGTGGCATGTTTGCTGCCATACGCATTTACCGTAATTGCAAAATTTACCGGTGGTTTTCAGCCCGTCGATAATCAGAACCCAAGAGACTTTCTTGCTAATACAAAGGGTATCGCTGCTCGGGCAAATGCAGTACAACAAAACAGTTTTGAAAGTTTACCTTTATTTTTAACAGCTATTTTGATGGCTGAATATATGGTGGTTCCTGAATACTTTATTTTAAGATTGGGCTGGGCCTATATTATTTTACGTGTGATTTATGGCATTTGTTACTTAAGTAATTGGGCTACTTTACGCTCTATCGTCTGGTTTTTATCATTGTTATGCCCAATATTCTTATTGATCGTGACAATTAAGTTGACTTGAGTGTCATTCTGTCACCATTCATATCAACTTTCGCGTGTGCGCATTGTATAATCGGCATCATTTTGATGATATCCACGTTATAATCGAGTGGATTTTACATCTGACTTCATAACGAAAGAGTATTGATATGAGTTACAGCAATATCCCAGCAGGTAAAGATGCACCAAATGACATCTATGTCATCATTGAAATTCCTGCAAATGCAGCGCCAATTAAATATGAAATTGACAAAGATTCTGATGCATTGTTTGTAGACCGTTTTATGGGCACAGCAATGTTCTATCCAGCAAACTACGGTTATGTACCAAATACTTTGTCTGAAGATGGTGACCCATTAGACGTACTTGTTGTAACTCCACATCCTGTTGCTGCCGGTTCTGTAATTCGTTGCCGTCCAGTGGGCAAATTAAACATGGAAGATGACGGTGGTATCGATGCGAAATTAATCGCTGTTCCACACGAAAAATTATCTCCACTTTACAAAGACGTTCAGGAATATACAGATCTTCCTCCATTGTTGATTAGCCAAGTTGAGCATTTCTTCAGCCACTATAAAGATTTAGAACCAGGCAAATGGGTGAAAATCAGCGGTTGGGAAGGTGCTGACGTTGCTAAAGCGGAAGTATTGAAAGCAATCGAAGCTGCTAAAAAATAAGCTCTAATTTTTAAGCCTAGAGTGTCGCAATTGATATTCTGGGCTTAATAAAAAACCTACCTGTGTGACCAGAGGTAGGTTTTTTATGCTTGATAAATCTATGAATTAGAATAATTTCACAGGAATATCTAAGAAAATACGCCATTCATTAGTATCACCGATGTAAGCGCCTTGGTAAGCATCACTTGCACGGTAGTAAGAGTTACGAATACGAAGGCTTGCATCTTTAGCAAAACCACTTTGAACTGTGTATTTCACTTGGTTAAAGAATTCGCGTTCTTGAGCATCATCAGTTACATTTCTAACCTTGATGTCCCAACCATATACAAATGCAGTGGTCCAGTTTAAACCAGGTAATACGCCTAACTTGCCAAAATCAACATTGTATTGAATTTGAGCAGATTTCTCGTGGTTACCGATGAAATCAGACATATAAGAGTTTGGCAAATAAATACTTTGGAAACCATCAGCATTTTGGCCATAGTCGTAACCAACATTACCAGTGTTTTGTTGATATGCTAACATCACACTATGTGGACCAGTCGCATAAGTTCCTGAAATAGCCCAAATATTATTGGTCTTTTCTTCGCCAGCTATACCATCCGCAGCATAATTTGGTGCTACAGTTCCAGTTGCTGAATAAGTGTGTGCATTTGCATCAAACTTAGTATGGTATCCACTAAAATCATAAGTTAATGAACTGTCATTTGCTAAAGGTTGTTTAAAGTTAACATTAGCATAATGGCGTTCAAGAGCATTTTTGCTGTCTAAGCCATAATAAGATGCATTTAAGTTATCATTAAACTTATATTTAGCACCCCACACAATTGCACGGTCAAGACCTCTGCCAGAAGCATCCGCATCGGTATTGATTTGGTCAGACATTTGGTCTTTAGTAAATTTACCAGCAACAACCTCAAGGTTCTTGATTTCATGGCTAGTTAATAAAGTACCTGTGAAGTATTCAGGAACCATACGTCCTGTATTACTTGCAAGGACTGGTAAGTCGAGTACTTGAGTACCGTAACGTACTGTTGTATTCGAGAAACGTGCCTTAACGCTGCCACCACCACGAGCCCAGTGGTCGTAAGCTGAACCATCGTTGTGTTTTGGAATCATTTGGTTTCCAGCGTTTTTGTTTTCGCCAATTTTAAATGATCCGTCACCAACAACGCCTACACCGAAACCAACGATACCAGGAGTAAAGCCAGATTCGATACTTACAATTGCTGATTGAGCAACTGAGCTGGTATCTTTCGCGCCCTGTTTTTTGTCACGAGTTAGATAACCTGTACGGAAGAGAATAGAACCGTTCGCATCTTCAACAAATCCTTTTGCCTCACTTTGCTCGCTTGCCTGAGCTGAGGAAATTATTGCCGCAGAAATGAGAACTGCTAATGTAAGTTTTTGTGCTTTTAGCATATTTAAAGAACCTCATAAAAACGATAAATCCTGTGCCTTGTTATTGTTCAGGGCCTAGGATTTCCATCAATTGTATAAGTAATCTATAAAAAAGATATATTTTTGTTCATTTTATTTTATATATGCTATGCAGGATTTGATTAATGTGGTAGGGAAGTTTAACTGAATTTATTTTTAAATTTTTATAGTTAATTTATTGTTTAAAATGAAAAAAGTAATTTATTTTTTAGTTGAATTTTACCATTTTTTCTTAGGTGAAAATTTTAAAAATACTTGATTTTTGTGTTCAATTTTTACTCTTTTTTGTTTGATATGTTTACTTTTTAATCTATTCTTAAGCAATTTTCTTGAGCAATTTTTAGTAATCTCACTCTATATTGTTACTTTATAACATTTTTATATCAAAAAATTGTTTAAAACAGAGACGAAAGCAACGCCAGAAAGCCCCTAGACTCTATCGATCAAATTTAGTGCGCTAATTTGCATGAAATTTGTGCAATTTATTTTTTATTTATTTCTTTGTGCAGAAAATACCCAAAATGGTTCATAAATAAAAATATGGGTTAAATAAAGAGGCTCTGTACTAATAAATTTATGGAGTTTTTATCTCTTTATATAGAAATGAAATAGAGACTTTACGCCCTACCATTCAATACTACTGATCTCGGCTTGTTTATTTCCGATAAGGTGTTTTCTCATGTTTTCTTTATATTTTACGCAAACAAAATGTTCATACTTTATTGTTATATATAAAAATAATTATTTAGAAGATTTTTATTTTTCGTGTTGTATAAGTTTTTTAGTCTCTAAATTAATGAAGTGTAGCGATACCAAATATGAACTTGGCACAGCAATTGCTAAAGCTTAAGTAACAAAATTTGTTTAAGTCATATAAATCGTGCGTTCATTGTGGGGGAGATCAAAATGATGAAGTTTGCACTTAAAGCAGTAACATTCGGCGTACTCACGGCAGGTTCAACCATGGTTATGGCTGAAGATGCTCCATCTTTTTACGGCATCACCGCAACTGGTAGTGTGGCTGCTACTACAGATTATCGCTTCCGTGGTATTACGCAGTCTTCAAACAACCCAGCTATTCAAGGTGGTTTCACTTTCTCTCATAAGTCAGGTGCTTATGTTGCGCTTTGGGGGTCAAGCGTAGACTTTAATACACCTGGTGTTTCAACTGAAACTGATATCTCATTAGGTTATACCAACACCTTAAAACTGTCAGACACACTCGCACCGACTTATGATGTTGGTGTGATCCGTTATGGTTACATTGGCTCTGACTCAAAATTCACTAATCCATACAATGGTGACACTGGTTTTGACTTTACCGAGTTTTATGGAAAATTAACGTTTGCAGATTCTTTATTTAAAGGTGATGCGCTTAGTGTCGGCGTGAATTATTCTAACGATTACTGGGGCCACTCTGACGAGTTCTGGTATTTTAACGTGGGTTATTCGGCACCAATTGCAGACACCGGATTTACTGGACTTGCTTCAGTTGGTTATAACAAGCTTAAAAACAAAGATTCTTTACTTGTAGTTGCAGGTGGACCAGGTGAAGATGATAGCTATATTGATTATAAAGTCGGCGTAAACTATAACATCTTGGGTATTGTTGCTGAGCTAGATGTTGTCGGTACAGATATTAGTACTTCTGGCATGACTGATGCTCAGAAAAAACCTTATGACACAGGTTTAGTGTTTAGTTTAACTAAAACATTCTAAGCTGGGGTTTTAAAAAAGCGGGTCAATAAACCCGCTTTTTTATTAGTTTTCTATTTCAGAAAGTAGTTGTTTTAACTGGTTAAGCTCAATATCCGTGGCTTTGGTCAACGGCTTGCGTGGTGCGCCTGCAGCGACACCTTTTAGTTGTAATCCTGCTTTAATCGTTTTAGGCAGACCACCACTTACAATAAAGCGTAATAGAGGAAGCTGCTGATAAAATGACTTCTGGGCTTGTTCCAGTTCACCATTTTTTACATATTCAATGAGCTGTTGAGGTCCTTGACCTAACAGATTGGGTGCTGCTGTACACCAACCGCTTGCTCCTGCGCATAAAGCTTCTAAAGCTAGAGGATTACAGCCGTTATAAAACGGAAGTTCACCTTTTGATAGCTCATAAATTTTATGCATGCGCTGAATATCGCCGCTGCTTTCTTTTACCATCATAATATTTGCAATGTTATTAAACATGCGCACGATTAATTCAGGAGACATATCAACACCACTGGTCGCGGGGTTGTTATAAATCATAATTGGTAGAGTAGTTTCTTGGGCAATTGCTTGATAATATTCAAAAATCTCTTGGTCTGTTAGCTTCCAATAAGATACGGGAATCACCATAAGTGCATCTGCACCATAGCTTTGCGCGACTTGGGCTTTTTTGATGGCTTGATCAGTGGTGAGTTCTGAAATCCCAATAATGACAGGCACGCGTTTATTAATGCTTTCAATTGAAGTTTTCGCGACTAAGCACCATTCATCCCATTCAAGATAAGCGCTTTCACCTGTACTGCCTAAAGGTGCAATCGCGTCGCAGCCATTTTCAATAAGCAAATCCAGCATTTGTTTTAGAACAGGAAGATTGATGGTGTTGTCATAAGAAAACGGAGTAACAGGGTAGCCAATAATGCCGTTTAATTTCATGGTCGAGGTCTCTTTTTAAATACAGTCAGAATGTTTTTTCAAAGCTTTACGTGCGTAGTAAGCAAAGTTCACTTTGTTGCGTTTATCGGTAGACACCCAATCATGGGCTTCTGCTGCCAAAGCATGGGGGATAGGCTGAATTTGTCCGGCAGACATGGCTAAAAGTTGCAGTTGAGCTGCGCGTTCAATTAAAAGAGCCAAGTTACATGCTTCTTCAATGGTTTTTCCTGTGACCAATTGACCATGATGAGACAACAAAACAGCGCGGTTTTTACCCAGCGCGGAAGAAATCAAAATACCTTCTTCATTACCTACAGGAACTCCCGGCCAATGGCCTACAAATGAGCAGTCTTCGTAAAGTGCGCAGACGTCCATTTGGGAAATCATAAGCGGAATCTGTAACATCGATAGAGCCGCTACATGGGTAGGATGCGTATGGATAATACAGTTCACTTCTGGGTGTTCTTTATAAATCCATGTGTGGAAACGGTTGGCTGGGTTTGCCATGCCTTCTTGATTGATGGGTTCTAAGTCCTGATTCACCTCAAGCAAGTTTGAAGCAGTAATTTCATCAAAACCTAAACCGAAACGTTGAGTAATAAAGGTTTCTTTATTTTCACTACGGCATGTAATTTGACCCGCTAAACCAGCGTCATGCCCATGATCGAATAAAATACGGCAAGTCAGTGCAAGCTTTTGACGGTCTGTTAAATCTAAGTCGCTCATCCACTTTTGCATGTCTTGCTGTGCGTGTTGCATCAAGTCGTGTTTGTTTACAGAAGCAGTCTTCATCTCTTCTCCAGTCCAGTTGACCAAATTAAGTAGGTGAAGGCAGAATAAAAAACAACTGGATGGATCAATACATCCAGTTTTTATAAGTTATATGGTCCAGATGGGGCGAATATGCTAAGACCTTGGCAAATACATTTCCGCATTGATGAAAGAGAAGAAAAAACGGTTTTTCTAAAACTGACCAACTTGATTAGTCAGGAAATTTTGAGTGGCCGTTTAGTACAGGGCACTATGCTGCCGGGGTCTCGCAGCCTGTCAAAAGAATTAGGAATTAATCGAAAAACGGTACAAGCAGTTTATGAAGAATTGGAGGCTCAAGGTTGGCTTGTGACTCGGCCTCGAAAAGGCACATTTGTGGCAGATGTTTTACCGGAAAAAAAGCCTCAAATAGAGCCAAGAGCTGATCGAAAAGTTAGTGATAAACCAATAATTCAACAAGTTGCTCAGCGGCCCCATAACGATGGTGTGCCAGATCCGAGGCTTATTCCTTATGAATTGTTTTCGAGGGCCTATCGGCACGCACTCATTAAAATTACTCAAAACCAGTACATGGGATATGGTGACCCACGTGGTATGGCTGAACTAAGGCAGGCTTTAAAACAAATGTTGTCGATGGAACGTTTCATGAATGTTGCCGAAGATGAGATCTGTGTTGTACGTGGAAGCCAGATGGGAATTTTTCTTGCCTCTCGTGCATTACCCAATCGGCAGGGTGTCATCGTCGTTGAGGAATTATATTACCCATCTGCTTTTAAAGCATTTCAGTCAAATGGCTTTCAAGTGGTTTCTGTCAAATTAGATGAACAAGGTATTGTTATTGAAGATCTCGAACGGATTTTAAAAGAACACTCGGTTGCAGCAATTTATACAACCCCACATCATCAGTACCCTACAACCGTTACCATGACAATGAGCCGCCGTCTTCAACTCTTAGAACTTTCAAAAAAATGGGGGTTTTACATTATTGAAGATGACTATGACCACGAATTTCACTCTGACAGCCGGCCTATGCCACCCTTAGCAAGTTTGCCTCATTCTGAGTTGGTTATTCATGTAGGTTCATTGTCTAAAGTTTTTGCACCCGGTATTCGGTTAGGTTACATCGTGGCAGCTCCAACTATCATTCAAACCATTACTGAAGATATTTTATTGATTGATCGGCAGGGCAATAATATTACGGAACTCGCTTTAGCCGATTTAATGCAACGAGGGGAAATCAAGCGACACATCCGTAAAATGAAAAAGATTTATCAGTTACGTCGAGACCATGCGTTAGCTGAGTTTCAAAGAGTTTTTGCTGAGAGTATTCAGATACAACCGCCCGCGGGTGGAATGGCTTTGTGGGTAAAATTTCAGAAATCATTTACTCAAAATCAGCTCATAAAGCTAAAAGAACTCAACATTGATACAGAGCAGAAGTTTAAACAGAAAGAATATCCTAATTGTAGTATCCGCTTTGGTTTTGCAGCTTTATCAGAGAAAGAAATCACCTCTCTAATTGAGACCTTAAATGAAGCTCTTAATAAAAGAACAGCGGACTTATAATCCGCTGTTTTATTTTAAGAGTGATTACCTCGATAAGAGAGTGCTTCTGTAAGATGAGGACTTTGAATGACCTCACTTTGGGCCAAATCGGCAATAGTACGAGCAACCCGTAAAACACGATGATAAGCACGAGCAGATAAATTTAAACGTTGCTGAGCCATTTCAATCATTCGCTGTGAAGTACTATCGAGAACGGCATGTTGTTCCAGTTGTTTGGGTGAGAGCGCCTGATTCAAACAATCCTGTCTTTGCATTTGTTGTTCATAAGCATAAATCACACGTTGTCGTACAGTGGTAGAATCTTCTGCAGGTGTTGGGTCTTGCAGTTCTTGAGCTTTTAATGGCGGTACATCAATATGTAAATCGATACGATCGAGTAACGGTCCCGATATACGGTTTTGATAGCGCTTAATGCTTTCTGGAGAACACTGACAACGGCTATCTTGATTAAATGCATACCCACATGGACAAGGATTCATTGCTGCAATGAGCTGAAAGTTCGCAGGATAAGTAATTTGCCGAGTCGCACGTGAAATAATGATTTCTTTTGACTCAAGCGGTTGGCGTAAGACTTCTAGAACCTTTCTGTCAAACTCGGGAAGTTCATCTAAAAATAGAACACCTAAATGAGATAAAGTAATTTCACCTGGTTTAGGGTGTGAACCGCTGTCATTTACAAAGAACTATGCGACAATTTGAACTAGGTTCAATAGGTTAGATCTGCTTTTACAAAGAACGATGCGACAAATTTCATAAAGAACTATGCGATGAAACCAAGAATGTACAATCAATTATGCGACACAGTTAAGATCGTACCCGCGAGAAGAAAAATTGGTAATACACGTATCAGTGTATCGGGCCTTTATCCTTTTAAAAAAGATTCCGCAGTTGCTTTTGAATCTACACTTGAACGAGATTTTCTTATCCGTTTAGAGATTGATCCTAATGTTCTTGCTGTTGAGTCTCAACCATTTACTATTGAATATTTTGATAATGGCAAGAAACGGGTTTACACCCCTGATTTTCTAGTGACTTATAAGCATGATAATTTTCTTCCATTTATTCCACCTAAATTAGTGGAAGTAAAGCCAGCAGAAGACTTAAAACTTAATCTACATCTATGGAAAGCAAGATACCGTGCTGCTATGACGGTTTGTAAAGAAGAAGGTTGGAAATTCCATATTGCCCATGAGGGACGCATTCGAGATCAATTATGGTCAAATGCTATGTTTTTGCAAAAATACCGAAAAATGAACTTCTCATTAGTCGATTCAAAACATTTATTAGATTATGTACGAGATCGGGAAGTTGTCACTTTTGACACACTATTAGCTCGACATTTCCTTGGGAAATGGGACAGAGCAAATGGAATTAGTCAAATTTGGTATTTAGTTGCTCATGGTTTTTTAGTATGTGATTTGAGTTTGCCTTTACAACCTTCTACTGAACTTTGGATAAGTGGGAATTGCTATGAATGATAGACGTGTGAATATCAAAATTGCAGCTGGTGAATCTGTTCAGGTTAAAGGTATTCCCCATACAATTATTGAAATAATTGATCTGAAATCTGTCTTTGTTGAGAACAAGAATACTGGAAGAAAAGGTATCGCTGCTATTAGTGAATTACAGCCTGCGACGCCTATTGAGCAATATGAAGATATAGAGCTTATCACTGATAAAGATTGGGTTGAGGCTGAAAGGCGTTTCAATATTATCCGCCCCTTCATTGAGGAAGGAGTAAGTGGTCGTAAGGAAGTAGAATTACGTGCTAAGCAACATGATATAAACGCAGCAACTTTATATAGATGGTTAAAAATCTATAAAGCATATGGAACTATTGATGGATTAAGACCTAGAAAGGAAGGATTACCGCAAGGTCAAAAGATAATTAATAAACATGCTGAAGCAGTTATTGAAAAAGCGATTAAAGATTTATATCTAACGAATCAGAGAATTAGTGTCCAAAAAGTTGTACTTGAAGTTAAACGTTTATGTCATGAATATAATATCCTTGATGTTCCTCATGCAAATACAGTAAGAAATCGCATAGCAGCGATTAGTCAAAGAGAAACACTTCGTAAAAGAGGACATAAGGAAAAGGCAAATAATAAATTTACCCCTGCTGCAGGAAAATTTCCTCATGCAGATTATCCACTTGCTGTAGTTCAGATTGATCATACACCTGTGGACCTTATTTTAGTTGATGATTTTAATAGACAACCTATCGGACGACCTTATCTAACACTTGCGATTGATGTCTTTTCACGAGTAGTTGTCGGCTACTATTTATCTTTAGATGCTCCATCTGTGATGTCTATTGCCATGTGCGTATCTCAAGCTGTATTGCCTAAAGAGAAATGGTTGGCTTTACGCAAGATCCAAACTGAATGGCCTATTTGGGGAATTATGAATACGATTCATGTGGACAATG
Source organism: Acinetobacter sp. AKBS16 (assembly GCF_002899995.1). Lineage (NCBI taxonomy): Bacteria > Pseudomonadati > Pseudomonadota > Gammaproteobacteria > Moraxellales > Moraxellaceae > Acinetobacter > Acinetobacter sp. AKBS16. The sequence continues at coordinate 37,570 of NZ_POYH01000011.1, forward strand.
GTCCTGAATTTCATTCAGAAACTTTTAGAAATGCATGTATGGCACATGATATTCGTCTGGAATATAGACCAGTTAAAAAGCCACGGTTTGGTGGGCATATTGAACGTTTGATGGGCACATTTGCAACTGATGTACATGCTGTACCTGGTACAACTTTTTCTAATATTATTCAACGAAAAGACTATAACTCAGATAAAGAAGCTGTTTTTACATTCTCAGAGTTTGAAGAGTGGCTGATTGATTTTATCTGTAATGTTTACCATAAAAGAAAACATACTGCTTTAGGTACATCTCCACTTCATGCTTTTGAACTTGGTATTTTTGGAGATAAGAATACTTTAGGTTCAGGGGCTGCTAGACTACCTGCAAATGATCATAATTTTTTTCTTGATTTTTTACCAAGTTTTGAAAGAACCGTCCAAACAACAGGCGTAACTATAGATGGACTTTCATATTATGCAGATGTTTTGAGAAGCTGGATCAATGCAATAGACCCTAATAATCATAAAGAGAAACGTAAATTTATTTTTAGACGTGATCCAAGGAATATTAGCGAAATCTGGTTCTTTGATCCAGAAATCAAAAACTATTTTAAGGTTCCTTTGGCTGATCAGAGTATCCCTCCCTTTAGTATATGGGAACATAAAAAAATCCAGGAGCTGAAAAAAGAAACAGGAGATTATTTAAAGGATCATGAACTAGGTCAGGCATTAGCTAAACTTCGAGAGCGTGTGCAAGAAGCAAGTGCCAAGACTCGTCGAGCTCGTAGATCACAGCAGCGAAGTACTCAACATCAACACAGTATTAACCAAGCCGTAATTCAGGACAAAAAGTCTCAACAAGAGAGCACGGTTATGGTGCAACAGCTGGAAAATTTATATGGATTATTACCTTTAGATGAGTTGGAAAATGATGAGGATATTTCATGAGTAATTATTCACATGTTTTTCAAGAGTTTCGCCCTATTCTTGATCAATCTAATGAAGATAGGCTCTATTTCTTGGAAGAAGATCGATGGATAGGTTATCCAGCTGCGAATGATTTGTTAGATCAATTGAAAGGGTTGCTCTCCCTCCCAAAACGAAGTCGTATGCCCAATTTATTGGTATTAAGTAAACCCAATAATGGTAAGACTACAATTATTAATCAGTTTTTTAAACTGTATGGAGAGGGTTATGTCAATGCAGAAAATAATGCGGTGAAGCCAGTAATTGTTGTACAGGCACCTGTTTCACCGGATGAGAAAGCACTGTATATGGCAATTTTGGATAGATTTTGGGAACCTTTTAGAGAAAGAGATCCCGTTGCAAAATTAAGATACCAAGTTGTACATTGCCTTAAACTTTATGAAGTGAAGCTCCTGATTATTGATGAAATGAATTCTCTGTTATGTGGAACTCCTATTAAGCAGAGAACCGTAATGAATGCGATCAAATATTTGTGTAATGAAACTCAGATTCCAATTGTTGGTTTTGGAACGGAAGAAGCAGTTCGGGTACTTTATACAGACCCACAACACGTTAGTCGTTTCCGTGTTGTTAATTTACCTTTATGGCAACTTGATAAAGAATTTCAGGCTATAGTGAATAAATTTGAGAAAGTTCTCCCCCTAAAACAGCCATCGAGATTAGCGGAACCTGCTACCGTAAAGTATCTACATGATATTACGGAAGGTAATTTAGGAAATTTACGCAGCCTTTTAAGAGAGGCGGCTAAGAAGGCAATCATAACTGGTCAGGAATATATAGATCATCAATTATTAGAAAGAGTGAAATAACCTGTGAGAACTCAGTATGGTATGTATCACAGAGGCTCATCCATGGGGTATTAAAACACCTCTATATCAGAATGAGGCTTTATCCTCATGGTTGATACGGGCTGCTCTTGATTGTGGTTGTGATCCCCTGAGTTTAACAGGAATACTTTGGCCTAAATGGAGGCCTTGGACGCTAGATATTGATCAAGGTCTAAACCAAGAATATTCAAAAATATTAGTTAGTGTAACCAGTATTACTCAGGATCAATTTGATGCAGCTACTTTTAAGGATTTGTATCTGCACAATAGTGAAGTAAGCTTTAAATCATGGATTTTAGCGTTAGGAGCGAAAAATCGTAAACATAAAGGTGGTTGGCAATATTGTCCAAAATGTTTACAGGAAGATTCTAATGCTTATTTTCGGCTGAATTGGCGTTGCATATGGCATGTTGGATGTACCAAGCATGATCAACGCTTATTAGATCAATGTCCTTATTGTCATAGTGCTATTCAACCGAGATTATTGGAAGCTCCAGATAGAGTGATATATTGCTGTGCTATATGTAAAAAGCATCTTTTCGATGAAAAAGAATACCCTATAGATCATAATGCTTTGGCATTTCAGGAAGATTTTGATCTTTTCTTGAAACAAGGATATGCCTTTTATACTGATGTTTTAATTTCAATACCAGAGTGGTTGAAAGTCATTCAATTATTCAATCAATTGATTCGAAAAGTTCTAACTGGATCATTAGACAGTAGAGGATGGAAATTTTTACATGAATTGGGTATTACTGTCCCCCATAATCAACTTATATCGACGGGTTTAGTCCTTAACCAACTTTCAGTTTTAGAACGAGAGAGAATCTTTTCTTGCATCTATCAACTTTTAAATATTTCTCATGAACAATTTGTTGAAACAGCATGCTCTTTAAATATGACCAGAGCTTCATTTTGGGATAAGAGATATCAACTACCAACATCGTTACTTACTATTGAAAAGCGGTTGGGCACAGTTTCTCGAGGATACTCCTCACTAAAAGTATATCCCCATGTTCCAAAACCTAGTAATAAAGAAGCAGTACTACGTAAGATTGTGAGATTGAAGCGGAAAATCTTATAAGTTGAGGGGGAGAAAATGCCTCAATGTGATGAATGTAGTGATGTAATTGAAAGAACTCATAAGATTTATAAGCAGCTTAAATTCTGCCATAAATGTTATATGCGAGTTTTTAAGAAAAGAGTTTGCCCCTCATGTGGAAAAGTAGCTAGATTAAGTAAGTATGATAATTCAGCAATCTGCAAAAAATGTGAAAACAATAGACCATGTATACGTTGCCAACGAATTAATTATCCAATAGGGAAAATTACAAATCATGGGCCAGTTTGTAATAGCTGCTCAGTTTATTTTAGAGAATTTCAGGCTTGTGAGCGTTGTGGAACTCTTTCACAAAAGCTCTCCCGCATTAGCCGTTTTGCCGATAATTTAAGAGTTTGTCCTAAGTGCGCAACTCGTGATTATAAAACTTGCCCAAGGTGTAAAAGGTATCGTTTGCTTGAGGTGGAATCTTTATCTGGTCAAATGTTCTGCAAAAAATGTTTAAATTATTCAACTGGTCATTGCCAAGTATGTAGGCATCAGATTCCTGCCGGACGTGGAGATCTTTGTGAAAGATGCTCATGGCATCAATCTCTGGAACGTAGGATTGTTAAATTAGTAAATAATTTGGAAAATCATTATCTTAGAGAATGTTTTAAAAATTATACTAAATGGCTTGAACAAAAATTAGGACCACATAAAACAGCATTAGTTGTTAATAAACATATAGGTTTTTTTGAAGAAACGAGTGATCTTTGGACAAATAAAGTCCCAATTTATAGAGTACTTTTACAACGGTTAAGATCAAGTGGTTTACGTAAGTATGTACTACCTATGCAATGGTTAATTCAAGTACATAATCTTAAGATAGATATAAAAGCTAAAGAATTTTGCTCAGAATTGGATCAGTTGAAAAAATTGGCTAGCATTTGCCCAGAATCTTCATTCTCCGCCCAAGTTATTCAAGACTATTATGACTTGTTAATTAATAGAGCGAATGAAGGTAAAATAAGTATTCGCTCTGCTCGATTAGCCATGAAACCTGCTTCTGTTTTGATGTTACAGATGAGTAAATCGAGATTTGATATACCACGGATATGGCATATCAAACACTATTTATCTCTGCATCCTGGTCAGGCAGCTGCTCTTGTAGGATTTATAAATTTTTTAAATAAGAAGTTTGATGCTAATTTAAATATTTCATTTATATTGAATTTTAATTTTTTAAAAGATATAAGAAAGCAAAAATTGGAAAAAGAGATTCTGAAGCTAATTAGGGATGCTGAGATCAGTTTCAGCCTCTTGAGGTGGGTCAGAGTTTGTTTAAAATATTTTCATAAATTAAATGACTACGATTCAAAAAAAGTAACACTAAGTATGATTAATGAAGTAGAGGATGGATACATTGTCAGTTACCAAAACGAAAGATACTGGCTGCCAAATAGATCCTTAATACATCACAAGAAGTGAATATTAATATCCAAACTTCGAAATAATGTGTGAGTATGGCTAACAATAATTTTATAAAAATGAAAAGAAATGTTCATGAATATTGAACTTAGTTTCAAAGATAGTTCAGTAGAGCGCTAGTATTAGCTGATAACAAACCTCTCTTCCAAATGAAATCAATTTGGACTCTACCCAAAGACCCTTCAATAGTATGTGCAGTTAATAAGTGTTTATTAGCAAATTGATCAAACATGATCTTAGGTACGATACCTATTCCCATGCCTGAAGCAACACCTCCTAAAATCGCATGGTATGAAGTAACTTCAGCAATTCTTTTGGGATGTGCATTAAAGGAATCATACCAATCTAACAATCGATCACGATATGAACATCCTTCTTTAAATACTAAAATATTAGGGCAGTTTATATCATTAGGTGTTCTAATTTTGGGATGGTTTTTAGGGGCAACAATAATAAGGTCTTCTTGGAAAACGGCTCTTCTTTCTAATCTTTCATCAATAGGTGCATCGGCAATCAATATTGCATCATACAGTCCATTTATTAATGCACTATAAAGTGTATCTCTTATGCCTGTAGTTAGTTCTAATTCTATAGTCGGATGATCCTCATGCATTTTTGCTAATGGAGCAGGTAACCTTGTTGAAGCCATACTCTCAAGAGCACCTAGACGAAATTTTCCTCCAGGTTTATCTACTTTTATATTGAGTTCAGCGGTATTAACAAGCTTTATAATCTGACAAGCATATTCATATAATTCTAATGCTTTAGAAGTCGCGATTAGACGCTTTTTCTCTCGAGCGAATAGTTGTATACCTAAGTTACTCTCTAGCTGTTGAATTCTGGTTGTGATTGCTGATGGAACTCTATTTAGTTCCTTTGCGGTAATTGTCACACTACCTGTTTCAACTAAGGAAATAAGTGTTTTAAGTTCTGCAATTTCCATTGTTCAATTTTTTAGAAAATTAAGTTCTATTTTATTCAATTTTTTTTAAAAACTCTATCGATTAGCATTAAATACCGAATCTGAATACAGAGTGATGTAAATGCCTTACGTTAATATTAAAGTTACTGGTGGTGATGAAGCCCCTAGCACGGAGCAGAAAAAGAAAATTATTCAGGGAGTTACTGATTTATTAGTAGAAGTTTTAAATAAGAATCCTACTAGTACGGTTGTTATATTGGAAGAAGTGCCAATGGATAATTGGGGCATTGCAGGAAAAACCACAACAGAACGTCGACAAGAAGGTTAACTATGAAAAAGCTTGGGTTAATTGGTGGAATTGGTCCAGAATCGACTATTTTGTATTACAAAAAATTAGTTTATGGATTACAGGAAAAAGTTGGACACAGGTTCTTCCCAAATCTTGTTATAGAAAGTTTAAATGTATTTGATGTTTTAGATTTTTGCGAAAAAAATAACCATGAAGGGTTAGTAAAATATTTAATGACGGGTATTAATAACCTCATTGCTGCTGATGCTGAGGTTATTGCTTTAACAGGCAATACTCCTCATATTGTTTTTGAACAATTGCAGTCTCAATCAAAAGTTCCTTTAATAAGTATTGTAGAGATAACAAGTCAGGAAGCAGAAAATAGAAGCTATTCAAAGATTGGCTTACTTGGTACAAAGTTTACAATGCAGGAAGACTTTTTTAAAAAACCATTTTTCAATAAAGATATTCAGGTCTTAGTCCCCTCAGAAAAAGAACAATGCTTGATTGCTGAAAAAATATCTAATGAGTTAGAACAAGGTATTGTTTTAGAAAAGACTCAAAAAGATTTTCTGGATATTGTTAAAAGAATGCAAGATGAAGAAGGTATTGAGGCAATAGTATTAGGTTGTACAGAACTTCCATTGTTATTTCAAAATATAATGATGCCGTTACCTGTTTTAGATACGCTTGATCTTCATATTAAATCATTGATAGATATTGTCCTCAAAGAGGGTATCCATTAGTTTTTATTGATATATGCTGAGTTTGAGATCAATCTAAGTATGTACTGCCAAGTTGGGGCTTTGAGGAAGAAATTTTATCAAAGCCCGAATCATTGACTTAAGGACGTACACCTACAATTCGACCTATTACATTTGGATCAAGTTCTAGTCCATCTTTTAAAGCCCACCGTATAAAGCTACTACCTTCTAGTAAACTTAATAATTGGTACGCTTTTTGTGAGGGTGTACTTTCAGAAGATAATTCACCATTATTGATACCAGTTGTGATGATCTTTTCAAGCCACTGTAACTGAATCTCAAAATATCTCTTTGTTAGTTCTTGCATTGTCTCTGGTAATACAGCCATTTCAGCGGCTAGAGATCCACAGAGTGGTAACATCCCGTCAGCCATGGCAGCTCTAAATAGAGATGCAAAAGCACAAAGACGTCCAAATGCATTTGGGAAATCTTGTTCGATCTTAGCAAAATCTAGTAATGAACGTTCTATATAGGCTTCGACAATTTCAATACCAAGATCTTCTTTTTTGGGAAAATGGTGGTGAATACTAGCCTTTCTTATCCCAACCATTTTTTCTAAATCAGCATAACTGAAAGCAGCATAACCTCTCGAACGAAGCATATATTCTGCTGAATTAATAAGGGATTGTCGGGTATCAATAGACATATTGAGTGTCACCTCCACAGAGATATCTGGGGGAGCATACTATAATATCGCAGATATTAGGTAAACATCGCGTATTTGCTATTTTAGCTCCCCTTCGATGGTATTATTGATTAGCAATGACCAGTTTAGGTTTCATACGAATGGCTCGTGAGAAATTCGCATAGTTAGGTGAGGTTTGTAATACTGCATTATGGATCTCTTCTAGCTGTTCAGGAGTACCATTGGAGTCAACATGAACAGTATATTGCACTTCGTCATACCCAGGATTAATCGATTCATCTAATCCTAAGAATCCTCTAAGATCAAGTTCGCCTGAAGTTTCTATTTCGAGTGATTTGATAGAAACTCCTTTTGTAGCAGCAATAGCAACATAAGCTACAGTAAGGCAGGCATTGAGAGCAGCCATCAATAGTTCTTGAGGATTAGGAGCAGTATTTGTTCCTAGAATTTCTGTTGGCTCATCTGCGGCAATGTGAAAGTTACGTTCATGAGTTTTACCAAATAAATCGTAAGATTTGACTGTTGAAACAGAACGAGTTTGTCCAGCCCATCGAGTTTGCACATTGAATTGAGCTTTCGCTATAGCTGGGTTCTCACTTACTTTCTCAGCAAAATTTTGGAAAGCAACGAGGTCAATGCCATTGATAATTTCACTCATCTTAATACTCCAATCTTGACTTAATATTTTGGAAAATTACAGCTCGTCGTAAGCATCCATTGTTCGCGCTGAATAGACATAAGCTGCGCCTGCATTAAGAGCAATAGCAGTACCCAAAGCGGCAGCAACTTCTTCTTTTGTAGCTCCTGCCTTTTTAGCAGCAGCGGTATGAGCAGTGATACAACCATCACAACGTGTGGTAACTGCGACAGCTAACGCAATTAATTCATGAGTTTTCGCATCAAGTACTTTGTTTTCACGAGTTGCTATTTCTAGACCATGAAATGCTTGAGCAAGTGGTTTATTTGCTTGATTCAGATTTCCAACACTTTTAACAAGTTTTGTTAGTCTGTTAGCCCATTCTGTAGCCATTTTGAATTACCTCAAAAAATTAAATAACTTTTAATTACCTAGTTTGCGCGCAGCCATAACGCCACCATCTACATCCCAGACAGCACCTGTAACCCAAGAAGCTTTGTCTGAAAGTAGGAATACAATTGTTTCAGCTACATCACGTGGAGTTCCATTACGGCCCAGTGGATGGAAACTGTTAAAATCATTTAATGCTCCATTAAGTTGCTCACTAGGAATGAAGCGTTCGAAAATACGAGTTTCAACAATGCCGGGACTCACAGAATTCACTCGAATACCATGTGGAGCTAATTCACCAGCTACATGTCTAGTCATAGCATCCAGACCAATTTTTGCCATGGAATAAGCTGAAGCAGTAACTGTTTCAATCGCTTGACGTGCAGCCACAGCTGTCACATTCACTATTGAACCAGGTTTATTTTGTGCTACCAGATTGGCTGCAACATGTTGTGTAATAAAGAAAAAGGCCCGGTTTAAATCCAAAAAGTTGTCATAGTCTTCTCTAGAGTGTTCGAGAAATGCTTTCGGATAATAGATACCTGCTGAATTCACCAATAAGTTAATATCATTGTGTTCAAGCTTCAGAGTTTCGATTAGCTCTTGTACACTTTCTTGACTAGAAAGATCAGCTGTTAATGCGAAAACTTTATCTTCACCAAATTTTGTAGCGATCTCTTTACGAGCCTTCTCAGCTTTTTCAACTTGGCTTCCTACGATAATAGCTGAACCACCTTGCTCAATAATCATCTGAGCTGTTTCTAGGCCAATACCACTGGTCCCACCAATAACCAAAACTTTTTGGCCATCAAATTGCTTTTTTTGCATAGTTTCACCTATGGAGAAATATTTAAGAAGTTTACCTACCAACTAGTAGGTTTATTAAAAGTTAATTTAAGTTTAAAATTTTGTCAACACTTTTAATTTTTGGGAAAGACTAATAAAGTTTGTTTGTGGTGTATATAGTTAATAATTAGCAATATTTTATTTTTAATTTTTTATTCTTTTTAAAAAGTTCTCTATTTTTCTAAAAAAACATAGCAAATTAAACTTGCCTATCTACTAATAGGTTTGTATATTGATTAAAGCTATCTAGTTTCCAAAAAATCTATAGCAACCTTTGGCCGCAGTTCTATTTGATAACGGTTATTGTCAAAACATTCAGTTATATGAGCTCAAGAATTATTGAGACAAGATATATGAGGCATTTAATGAATAAGCTTTTCACTTCCTATGATTTATCTGGCATAGAATTGAAGAATCGTGTTGTTATGTCACCAATGACACGGACTCGCACCCTAAATGACGTAGCTGACGATTTAGTGGCTCTTTATTACTCTCAACGAGCATCAGCTGGTTTAATCATTACTGAAGGACTACCAATTTCTGAAGAAGGCCGTGGCTATTTATATACCCCAGGCCTATACAACGAAGAGCAGATGCAGAGTTGGCGTAAAGTAACAGATGCTGTACATGCAAAAGGGGGAACTATTTTTGCTCAACTATGGCATGTAGGGCGTATGTCACACGTCTCTCTACAACCTGGAAAGATTGCTCCTGTTTCTTCAGGTACTGTACCTGCGATGAATACTACAGTTTTTGCTTGGACTGATTCTGGTGAGCCAGGCCCTGTAGTTCCGAGTGAACCACGAGCTCTGAAAACTGAAGAAGTAAAACGTATTACTAATGATTTCGTACTATCTGCACGGCTAGCGATGGAAGCAGGTTTTGATGGCGTCGAAATTATGGCAGCTAATGGATTTATTTTTGATCAATTCCTTAGCAGCCAATTAAATAATCGAACAGATGAGTTCGGTGGATCAATCGAAAATCGTCAACGCTTCCTTTTAAACACGATTGATGCTGTTGCAGATGAAGTCGGTAGTGACAAAGTCGCAGTTCGTCTTTCACCATTTGGCCGTATTTATGATTTGGCACCTTACGAGAATGAAGAAGAAACATGGTCAAACATTGCAATAGCACTTGGTAAACGTAAGCTCGCTTATGTTCATCTGTATTATCAACCTACCTATGATACTGCACCACCTGCGGCTGAAAGTTTTAAAAAGTTTTTCCGTCAAAATTTTGCAGGAACAATTATTGCGGCAGGTGGATTTAATCGTGATAGTGCTGAGCAAGCGATAGAAAAAGGTGAAGTTGATTTAATTGCATTTGGTGTCCCATATATAGCTAATCCTGATTTAGTCGAGCGCATGCAAAATAATTGGCCATTGGCTGAAAGTGACCGTTCAACCTATTACGGTGTGAATGGATCGCCAGAAAAAGGATATACCGATTATCCAACTTATGTTGCTGAATAACATGTTAATTGTCTGGTCAATGTCTTCATTGACCAGATGAATGTTCAACACACATTTAAAGCTTTAGTGAGTTAATAATGAAATCTTCAAGTTTCGAGATCACAATTGATATTTGGTCAGACTTTGTATGCCCTTGGTGCTGGATTGCAAAAAAAAGATTTGAGCGAGGATTAGAAGCCTTTGAACATAAAGCTATTGTAACAGTACAGCATCATAGCTTCCGTATCGGTGCCGGATCAGAAGTAGTGCCTTTCAGTGAAGTGCTACTAAAAAAATTTGGTGGAAAATTTGGAGCGGAACAGTTGATGCAGCAAGTCAAAATGGCTGGCGAGGAAGAAGGGCTAATTTATAATTTTAATACTATGTTATTTGGCGATACCCTAGATGCTCATAGATTAGTAGTTGCTGCACGTGAAAAGAGACTAGATACAAAATTAATTGAACGATTATTCCAAGTAAGTATCACTGAGGGAAAATCAATATTTGATAGAAATATACTTACGGATCTCGCTCTTGAAGTAGGAATGGAACTTGTTGATATAAGAGATGCGTTTACAAATACGACATATAGTAAAGCAGTTGCTCAAGATGAGAACGACGTATACACCAACAAAATGAATGGTGTACCTCTCTTTATAATAAATAAAAATTATGTCATCAGTGGTGCTCAACAAACTGAAACCTTTTTAAATGTGTTAAATCAAATATGGGAAGAGCAACAAAAAGAACTAAACATAAGTGCAGGATACAGTTGTGGTATTGAAGGGTGCCAGATTTAATAGAAGTCATATCTCAACTATGATAATAGGCTGATTGAGTTCGCCGACTAATCAGCCTATAAGCTAAATTTACTTATTTATAACTTTTCTATTTTTTGAACGATACTTTATCTATTCCTATTTTTCTTAAAGCATTTAATAAGGTTGACTCACCTTCAGTTAGCCCTTTTGTATTGGAATGTCGAAATAAAAATACTTGAGTGACCAGCAAACTTTGGAACACGTTTGGAGGGTATGAACCCTCGTGAAGAGGAAGAAGGTACATTAAATCAGAGATAAATTGTTCAAGATCTTTTTCTTGTTTCATCTGAAATACTAAACCAGCATGACCTTTTTCTTTTTTTATAGTTTCTCCTTCTTCAGTAGAAGTATAAATTGCTGGTTGTATATCAAAAATATAAATTGGTTCTGGCCCAGATACAGTCAATCGGATAATTAATGCTCCTCTTGTATGGGTTTTTAATGAGTTTGCATAGCACCAAGTCTTGTGAACCTGTACTTCAGATTCTGTAAAAAAACCGATCAACATCGGGAGTTCGGAATAATTAAATCCTTTTTCAAATGTGTAGTAGTTCACTTGTTGTATTAAATATGGATTAATTTCCATTGCTTTTACACAAGCTTTCCATAATCCAATGATTCTGCCATCTTGGGGAGCTTGAAACTCTTTTGAATTGTTCGTCGATGGCACTATTTGGCTATTTAATACCTCGGGCGAATTGTCCGGAGCTCCTGTTCCAATCGTCTGCGTTTCTATGAATTTCTTTTTTCGCTTCGGGCGTTTAACTTGTTTTACAAATTTATATTTACTTAATTCATTAGCTGGACCGCCATCTATCCATTCAAAATCATCTTCAATTAATTCGTGGTCTGATGGTGGACGTCGTCCCCCTTGACTAGTTGAAACATTAATATCGCCATTCCCTAATTGAGGCAATGGCGGGTTAGGTTGATCATTATCTGTCGTGGTATTAATTCTTTCAGTTACTTTAGATATTATTCTAATATGGTCATCTTTTGGTACTTTTATCCCTCTGATCCTTGTCACAACAAAGGTTTTTGTCCCCTCTAAGCGGAACCCCGACACCCTAATCGGTAAGGTTTCTGTATGCCAAGGAACGACTTTTGGATAGATATTAGTGTGTTTTAAATGAGTGTTTCCTACAATACTACTGTATAAAATACGGGCGGCATTTTTTGCAAGTTCAGTATATTTATAATATGCGACAAAAACGTGATCCGCTCGTGTAATGCCATCTCCAAGAAGGACCGTCCAAAGGCCTTGTTCACCTTTATGCGGGGTATATAATCGTAACTCTCTTTCTCTTTCGTTATAAGTAGTAAGAACTCGAATGAGCTCAGTTGATAAACCATAAGCTCTAGTGAGAAATTCCAGACAAGGTATTAAAATTTCATCAAATTCAGGATGCTCTACTTTAAATGAAAGGCAATTTTTTCTTTTTGAATCTTCTTTTTGAAAATCTTCCTTTTGATACTCTTCTCGGTTTTTAAAAAAATCGAATTTTTTTGTTTTGCTTACATCCTTATAAATTTTTAGAAACTTGAATTCGAAATCAGTATGGTCAATAACGAATTCATAGGCGTCATCATTTAAGCTCTTAACCTTTCTTTGCTGATGCCAAACGGTATCAACTCTCCACGAAACAAGGTCTGTAATATTAGCTGTAATCTGAAAAAAATTATTCGTGGGAGTAAAATCTTCTCGCACCTCTCTAAATAAGACATGTACCTGTGGTTGATCTCCTGGTCTTTTTCCTTTTTCCATGCCCCCATACCACCATACTTGTAGGTATTTATCTTTGTATGGTTCAAGAATTTTCCACAAAGTATCTGCTTTCTTTTTATCTAAAGAGTTTGTGTTTTGATCAGTATTGGTAGAGTTAGTCATGAGCTAAATCCCATTTTTAATATATTAAAAATAAGCTTGTAAAATTGAAGTTTAGGGAAGTACTAAGTGATTTCCTCGAGAATCATTTCTAATAATTAGTTTAGGAAGCATAGTATCTTGTACAAAGTCATAGATAATAATATCAGGGTGATGTAGATCAATGGCTTGTCCTAAAGCTATACAAGCTGCATTTGGTGCTGCAATTAAAAGGTGGACTCTCTTTACACTATGTTTATCTTTTAATAGATGAAAAAACTTCTGAAGTTCAGCAGTGAATTTTGAAATATTATGAGGATGCGGAACAGCTTTACTTCCTAAATATGCTTCAAGGGCATTAATTTCAATAATATCAGCGTTCAATTCATCTTTTAGCTCAAGAGCCTTATTTCTGATCTTATCAATGATAGCCGTGAAATTTATGCATAGAACTACATCGGGACCTTTTTGTAGGGTTTCAATTCCAATAGTTTCATAAGATTGATCCGCAGCTGAAGTATTTGGCCATCCCCATCTATTTGCTTCTCTATCCCGTAGCATTGGGAGAAACTTTCCTTTATTACCTAATAAAGCACCTAAGCCAATAAGTGCTGGCATAGGGCCGAATGCAAAGATTGCAGCACGATGTCCATTTAAACTTGTTTGTTGGATAATTTTGTCAGCTTCATTCTGGATAATCATGACGAGTTGTTGTGAAAACTGATCAGGATTTTTCATATATATCGTATTACTATCACATAGCCTTTGAAGATAGCCATCCATTCGATGTTGTAATGGTGATAAACATGATGCAATCTCTTTAGGTTCTGGATGACCGACAGCATTACTATTTACGGACCATAAAATTGAATATACTGGAATCGGGCTGAATGCTAGGGCATCAAGTAAAGTGTTTGCTAAATCACAATATGATTTTCTCATTTCGCTCAGTTGTTGTGCTGAGTAATCACTTGCTGCAATTTTATCAATTAACCGGTGATGTTTATCACACAAAAGGAGTACATTTGCCGGGTCATCAGAAAGCAAGTCGGAAAGGTACGGAATTCCTCTTTCACCTCTTTCTGAAGAGGCTACATTATGAGCCAGATATCCTATATTACCCTTCATGCCTGTAAGTTGTTCGATATCTAGACGATCACCGCATCCAGTAAACATGCAGCGGCCATGACTATCTTGCATGACGAGTCGCTTTGTCTCAGCAGTAAACGGATTACCTCGTCCAATTTTTTTTACTGGCTTAAAATAGCTTTTGATGAATTTTTTAATATCATTTACTTTAATAAATTCGGTAGCTTGATAAGCACTTTTATTATGCCAAATATGCTCAAGTTTTTTTAAATCGTTTAAATGAGAACAATTAATTGTATGGCCTTGCCAAGCATGCAGAATAACTTTTTTAGTTTGTTTATGAGATAGCTCTAATATGAACTGAAGTAGATCAGTCTCATTCAGGTTAGCCCGTAGGGAACTAATCACTGCATCATTTTCTAATAATAAAATAACTAAGTTTTGACCACTTTCATCAATAAGTAGACCGACGGTATCCCATGTAATGAAATCTTGAATTGTAGTTATAAACTCTTGTGCAGTCTTTAATGAATCAAATGGAGGATTAACCGTTTGTACAAGTGTTTCAGTAAAAGTAACGTCAGTCATTCTTATAGTCCTTGTGATACTTGATGATTATTAATCTCTGCTTGATTCCACCCTTGAAGGGAGCAGTAAAAGAAAATTCGTATTACTTGAATGCCCACTATGGCAAAGAAAAGCTGACGGTCAGGATTCCTCAAAATGCAACTTTTCCAGTCTGCATAATCAATATGTGACGGAGTTGGGATGTTTTGCGGGTGACTATGCCAAGTTCCTAAATAAACCGAGGTTCCGTTTGATTTTGAAAATGCCGAATCCACTTTCTTTTGATGTCCTGGATCTTTTAAGGTGAACCTATGCGTAGATCTGCAATCTTTTGGCATAGGCTCAGTTAAGTCTTCAATCCAGTACTGATTAGGGTTAGAGGAGCTCTGATTGCCAATCAGAACACCACATGCTTCTAGATCTTTTCTATCAAGTTGCTTATATCTCATCCATGTTTGAATAACTTCATGGGAAATATAGAGTTCTAACTGTTTAGAGGGGAGCAAGTAATAATTTTCAATCATTGCAAAGATCACACCCGTTATTTAGAAGAGGGAGAATTTCTAATGATTTTGAAAACTGTTTATATCGATCAGTTACCTGGAAACCAGCTTGGAAGACATCAAAATCACTACCTTTCCAGCTCACTTTTGAAGAGCTGTGTACTTGGCCCATTAAAAACTTGATCGCTAAATTAGAAGTAATAAGAGCTGTTTGTAATGCACTTAAGTTGCTATAAGGTAAGAATGCATTTCCGCAACCCGCAAGATTTTTCGTAAGGTTTTGATTAGGTTTTAAAAAATTAAGGTTGGAACCCAGACCTCGTGAAAAATCAATTGGATCAACATATGCACATCTTAAACAACCTTTTGAATCAGGAATATCTAGTACAGCATGTCCCCCAATTCCGTAACCTTCCACCCAGGTATTTATGACAGCAGTTTCAACTGAATTCTTAATACAGTAATCATGGAAAATACGTTCTTGTGTAGGTGAACCGATTGCGATAATGATGAGATCGAAAGTATTTAATACATTTTCATATCTTAGGCTTAGAAGTTCTGAAAACATAACCTGAACTTCTAGCCACGGATATTTATTACTCAATTCTGTTTGTAAGCCCCAGGTCTTAGGCCAGCTAATAAAATGAGCTGCAAGAGTATGGCGATATAAATTATCTAAAGAGAAAGTCTCGGGATCTGATAGTGTGATATGGCCAATACCTGTGGACGCAAGTTGATTAGCAATTTGACTCCCAACCGATCCGCAACCTATAAGTAAAACTTTTTTATTTTGTAGTTCCTGAATAGCTCCACTTCGTGGCATTACTCGTTCTTTATTAAATAAACGTACATTCATTGCCTTGAGTTCCCAGAACTCTAAATGCTCACGATTAAGAGGGAGGCCTTTTTTGCTTTTAATACTATTTTTTAAATGGAAATGGATACCAAACCAAGTTTTACCTGAGGGTGTATCCGCATTAAATACAAGCCAAAAGGCATGGTCTCGAGTTTGTCCGAGGGTACGGGTTAAAGACTCAAAAACATCCTGAGAAATAAACTTGAGTATTTCAAGATACCATTCTTCTAAGTCTGCACTCTGCCATGGCGCTGGGATTAACTTTTCTAAAGGAACAATACATCCGACTCCTTTAGGTTTACCACGGTTATTGATGTGATCATTAATTACTGAAAACTGAGACTTTTGTTTAAATTCCTGAGGTATCCCAAAATGGCAAGCATTCAATCCGTATTTAACACCTTTCTTGGGAGACAGAATATTAAGAAGCTCAAATTCTCCTTTATCAGACAAGCATAAAAAGTCCTCATACTTTTGGTCTTGAATATGATTCCAGCCCGCTAAAAATTCTCGTAATAACTCTTCTTCATTCCATTTGGAATCAGATAAACATCTTTCTAATAAAGAAATATGCCGTTTTAAGGATTCTTCAAAGGCTCGTTCGGGCACCTCAAAATTGATAGAGACAGAATCGGGAACATTTACACATATCGAAGCAACATTAAAAGTTTTATCCTCACGGGTATGGGCGATACGTCCATACTTATTGGGATGCTTTAGAAAAAACGAAGGCATGCCCGTAAGCTCTTCATTTTTTAGGTGAAGTAAGGTGATATCGTGACCTGCAATTGAGCACTCGATACTAATCATAGGAATTAGACAGAATTCAGTTGCGGATACTTGGTATCCGCATGATGTCAGGTGGTCAATGATTGATGAGTAGTTCATGCGCCTTGAGATGTCCCTACAGCTCCTGCTGTGGCAAATTGCACTTTCTTAGCATTTGATGCACTGTTGGTACTCACATTACTTGGAAAATCATCTCCAAATACCTTAATTAATAATGAGCATTGTTCAGTTTCATCTGAGGTGTTAATTACATCCTGCAATGTTGATCGTAAGTTAGTTAATTGATTCCTAAATCTAGTGCCTGTATTTAGACTACTACCATGAAAAATATCTCTAGATGGATAAACAGGAAGTTCTACTTTCACTTTCCATTGGTCATCTGAGTACGATTGAAAATATCCGGACCAATCGAGGATTGAATCAATTGTCGCTTTTAGTGCGAGTAAGTCGTTTGGAAAACCATCTTCATCAATACTCGGTTTAAAATGTTGTTTGATCATGACTGTTAGGCCAATTGAATAGATCTTTCTACAGACATCATTACTAAATTTGATATTTCTCCAACGTTTTAGATATCGCACTAATCTACGAAACTGTTGCAGCTTTTCTGTAGCATATATACCGTATAACGATGAGTTATTAACCCAATCTATGAGGTCTTTGGGTGAGGATTCTGACCATGATTTATGTTCGTTTCCTGAATCTTTTTTCCCAACGGCTAGCTCATATCCACCCCAGGAATTTTTTCTATAAACTGGAATATCTATATGTAGATTTTTAAATTTATAGTCAGCGGTAACACAAGGTTTTTTGATTTTTGCATTTTGAAATCCTCGATCTTCTAAGACTTCTAATATTACTTTCTTGGGTATTAATGGATCAGAAGGAGCATTTTCATAGTCAATAACTATAGCTCTATCAATATCAAAGTCTTTTCCTGGTTCTTTAATTGTTGTCAAAGTTACGAGTGAGCCTTGAACAAAATTTTCGATAACGGGATATCCCTTTTCTTTAAACTTTGCTTTGATCGCGGCAGTAATGCTGTCATCTTTCTCACGAGCATTTGTATACTCGGTATCTTGACGGGTTAAATAGATTCGTTGATTAAACGTATTAAATTTATTTTGCAAACTCATGTGTTGCTCTCTCAAAATGTAAGTTAATTTGGTACCCAGCCCCCCTAAAAAAACTGGGTAGAGAACAATTACTTAAACTTATAGAAGTCATTAGCTCAGTTAATTTAATCTAAGACTTTGACTTTTTTGGACGTTTAGGAAATTTATATAAACCACCTAGTGGGTGATAAATACGTTTGCCTTTTCTGGTAATGAATCGTGTGTACACATATTCAACGCCATCGTCGTTTGTAGACACAGGTCTACTCCTCACATAGGACATAGTAATGTGAGTGCGACTTAAGACTAGACAGGGCTGTACATTGCGGAGGAGAGAGCTTTTACGTTAGAATCGAGACACCACATCACGAGGACTAACGTGAAAGACACCTATCCATAGTATGAATAGCCAAGTCTTTTGTCCTGAAATCGCAGGGGCGTATGCCCAAATCTGCCTTTCTCACGTTTACTAGCCGACCTTCGGGTCGGCTAAAATATTAAGAAACCATAGAAAATCTCTCCATCTCTTCGATATCAGCTTTATAAAGCTGACTGAAATCTTCCGGGTATAAGTTAAAGAAGGATGATAAATCTGGAATAACCTTTGATTTATCTCCCTGACAAAATTCCATCATTAATTGGGCGAAGCGCTGAGGGTGTTCTCTTTCTAAGGAGTATGGTTCAACTTTGCGGTAACCATACATACTCATTTGACGCCATAATGTAGTGGACTGTCTGTCACTTATATCTCCAATGTGTTTCGATTTCACGATTAGAGCAGCCATGGAAACTTTCCAGAACAGTTTATGAGTAGCGTACGTTTTAAGATTTGTTGTTTGTAATTGTCCTTGCACAGCCTCGGTTGGGATCAGGAACTCGGCAGCAAACTCATTTGCTTCCTCTTCCATATCTATAGACGGTGCATACTTGTGCAGAATTAAGTGTCCCAACTCATGAGCTAAGGTAAAGCGAATTCTGTCATTAGGCTGATTTGCATTAAGGAAAATACATGGCGGGCAATTTTGTGTTTGTAAAGACACGCCATCAATATGATCTTCTTCAAAATTACAATAGAAAATAAAGACCCCAGCTTTTTCAATGAGTCCAGTTAAATCTTCAATAGGGTTTAATCCTAAATCCCATTCCTTACGAAGCTTTAATGCTGCTTCAGAGGCAGAACTAACATTTATATGTATTTGATAGCTTGGTAATGGTAGAGATGCTTCTAACTGACAAAATAAATCAAGCTTATCTAGATTTGATGCTTTAATTGTCATTTCAGCATTGATTTGGTTTAGGATTTTAGCTGTAGTTGACGCTTTTTTACGGTAAGCATGTAAACTAATTGGAGACACTTTAAAGTGGTCATCTTGGTGAAAGAACCTTTCTGGGAAATTAAGGACCTTTGCAATATTAAATTTTGTTTCATCTGAAGGCTTAATGTCGCCTTTCTCAATTTTGGATAAAGCAGCTTGAGTAATATTTCCCATTTTTTGAACAAGCTCGGTCTGGCTCATTCCTCTAAGGTCCCGAGCAATTCTTAACATGTCTGGATTAAATGTAGTCATATATCCTCCCAAAACCAAAAATTTCTTTTGATTCATGCTGGTAAGATAGTGTAAATATTTTAGCCTGTCAATTGACCTGTCGTTTTTTTCATAAACTATAACTGAAGTTAAAAAAAATCCTATATCTTGGGTTATTTTTTTAGTTTTTATACTAAATATAGTTTTTTTTGAAACATTTTCTGATTTTTAGAGCAATTAAAATGTTTTATAAAATGGTTGTGTTGATTAAAGTATTTTGAGTTTTTTTGAAAGAAGAGATTATAAATGGATATTGATATCCATATTCACATAGTCAATTTAGGTTTTTAAAATAAGAGTGTTGGTTGATTTTTTGATAAATTTTAAAAACATGTTTAGTCAATATAAGTTTAAGATAAATATTGAATAAAATTAATTATCTAATGTAGTAAATTTCTGGAGTTTAGAAGTTAAGTCTTAACGTTAAGACTTAACTTCTGATTTAAAAATATAGTTATGAATTCAGTGTTTAAAAATGAAATTATTTGGGTAAACTTTCTATAGAAAAGTTGTTTCCTGATTTATGATATTTTACCACCGTAACTTTTGAGCTTCTCGAAGTAAGCGCTCAATAGCAGTTGAGTTATTATTAGAAGCATTTTTAGCTTCTTTAGCAGATTGAAAGCAAAGAATATTTGTTGCTTTTGAACCACTTGCATGCTTGCTATTAATCTCAACAGTTTTATTTTGACTGTTTGAATATAAATATTGAGACATAATCACACCTCTCAAAAAATTGGCTGCTAGTCTAGATAACTACACTACTTTAAGCAATCCTATTAAACTTTTAATTTTTGTTTTAATAGGTCCTGCATATGAGCAATTACTTTAAGTTCATAGTCTCTATACGCATCTAAATACTCTGGAACTTTTTTATCAGCATCTCTAATACTAATCTTTATAGCTTTTCCTGATTTATCTTTTCTATCTCCCGAAGGATTAAACATATTTAAATACTGGCGTGGGGCAACTCCTTCAAAGTGTAAAAAGCTAACTTTTTGATTCACTGAGCCATTTTCATCAGGTACATAGTCAGTACCATCAATCGATATTGCATCAGAATGTAACTCTAAAGCTAAGCTCTTTTCGTATGGTTCCAGATAATAAACTGTACTTATTCCAGCAGCAACGATATGTCTAGCACAATTGTGGCATGGAAAAGTATATGTAAATAGCGTTGCATCTTTTGTAGCATTATTCCCTTTTAGAGCAAGTGAAACAATTGCATCCATTTCAGCATGAATAGAACGTGAAAATTCTATTAAGCCACTTAATCTAGTATTCTTGTAAGCATTTTCCGATATAGAAGTGGACAATCTATCCAATTCGATAGTATCGCTGCAAAGCGATACTAATTCTTGCTTCAATATATCTTTTATATCATCTACTAGTTTTCTTTTATATATATCATTGTAACAATGTTCACCTTCAAGTTTTATACAGCGAGCATCAACTGAACCACTTTCAGGGCTATATAATCCACCTCCAAACTTAGGAACGTCATTACGGCCAGTGGCAATGATGATACCTTCAGGGCTCATTATGGCTGCACCTACCTGTCTAGATAAACATGAAGACCTTAAACCTGATGCATATGCGGCATACATACCGTATTCAGCTTTAGTTGGTGATAACCCATTTTCCCCATGAATTAATTTAATAAACCTTTGGATCTGGCTTTTAATTGCTTCCGTATTGTAGTGATCATTTCGAATAAAGAAGTCCGCAAGTTGTAGAGCTTTATCAAGTTGTTGACCATTATTGAGACGTTCTTTTCTATCTCGTTCAATTAGTAAGGATCTATGTTCATGATTAACACCTTCTAAAGATAATCTTTTTTCTCGACGCGAAGTTATACTTAAAACACCAAACAAATAAAATAAATTTCCATAAACAGTTCTTAAAAGCATCACTTCTTCAGGATGTTTAAGTTGATCAATAAAATATGCGGTCCGTTCAGGGATGTAATCTGCTAACTCTTCTGACTCACTTGTATTAATAGTTCTTATCTCAGCTATTTTAGTAATCGCATATTCTGCAAGAATATCGGATTGTACAGCCCGAAGTTCATTACCGGCATCTTGCATTTGTATATATCTGTCACCTCCAGAGGTATGTAATACTTCTCCTTTACACACTAACTGGTCCTTAATACATTGCTTTAAATACTCACTTATCTTTATGTGATGGACAATATAGCCAGCATTTTCTAATTCTTGTTGCATATGTTCTTTAACAGGATTTATTCCACAACCAATGGGGCCTGAAAATGCAATTATTAGCTCTTTAGATCTGCGTTGAGAAATTACATCACTTGGACGTTCTTTCGATGTTGAAACCCCATCTTCTACAATTTTAATTTGTGGTTCTGCAGCCATTGAAAATCCCTTTTTATTAAGTTTTATATGTTTTCATTATCATCCTATAGTTAAATGTAAATTACTAGTAAGTGGCTGAAAAAAGTTGAAATTTAGGTTTATATATAGAGGAAGAGTATACTCAAGAATCCTTTACACACTCTTATATTTTTAATGTATTGAAAATTAAAATATTTTAATTTTTAAATAGTAGAATTATTGTGAAAATACAAATAAGAGAATTCTCTAAAATTTTAGTAATTATATTGATTAATAAAAATTAGTACTAGAAGCTATATAGGACCTATATTTAACTATATAAATGGACGTAGTTTTCTCAAAAACAATTGATGTTATGAAGTAACGATATTTGGATTATGTATCATATTTATAATTCTTTTATTGTTAATTTTCCTCCAAAAACAGCCCCTGTATCAATGAAAAAACAGTTATGATGTTGGATGGGTTCTTTAATTACAGTATGACCAAAGTAGATTTCATCAATCCCTATTACAGTTTTATAGCTTGGATTATTTTTACTAAATCGGACCCGTCCTCTATGCCATAAAGCAACTTGTATAGCGGATTGCTCACCTTCAATAAAATAATTGTTTTTTAAAACTTCTTGTTTGAATTCTTCCCAGTTATTCATATGTATATCTGCATGAACAAAACCATAAACCTTATGGTTGTGCTGAATTTCAAGAATGATTGGTAAATTACGGCATTGCTCAACAATGGTTTGTTGTAGATGGATAGGTAATTCATAGAGCCAAGCACCGCCATGATGAGAATGCATATCTTTCATTTCTTTATCAAAGGTAGCTTCAATACACATCTGTTCATGATTACCACGGATTGCTTTAAACCAAGGTTTATCAATAAGACTCAGACATTCAAGGTTTTCACTACCGCGATCAACTAAATCTCCAACAGATACTAATAAATCCTGCTGAAAATTGAATTCCATTTCTTTTAATTTATTCATAAGCAGGGTATAACAACCATGAAGATCACCAACTACAAAAAGGCGGCCTTCTATAGGCTTATCATAATGCTCAATCAAATTATGACCTAAATCAATTCCTTGCATATTTTTAACTCATTGCCTAAAAATATTGGATTCATATAATCATGTTTTATGACAATTAAACCAACCTCGATTAATATTTTATCTCAAACCAAGATTATCTAGTTGGGTAAAGTCAAACTTTTCATCAAATAAGTGAATCAATTTTTTCTGGTTTCTTAAATAAGAAAGTGTTCCTAAGAAACATGATTTACATAGACGAACTTCATATTTATCAGTTCTATCCGAGGTGTTAGAACACCATTCTGCTTTCAATAAACCATAATTTAATTGAGTTGACTTATCACAGATATCACACACATCCTGTATAACTTCTATTCGTAAAGAGTGCTTTAATTTCATACGCAATTTCTCGACATACTGTTAGTAAGTTTATATTTATTCAATTTTTATCTTTTCTAATATATTCCTTGGTTTAAAAACTTATAAAAGCTGTACTACATATAATTTAAAAAGTTTGCATTAGCTCTTTTAATACATTTACTTTTGATTGAAGCGAAAATTGATAATTTTGTTTTTTTTGAATCAAAAGTTCAATTTGAAACCTAATACTAGGAAATTCCTTAAAACACTCATTGAGACATTCAATTTCGAGCTCATTCTGTTGTAGAGCTTTATTAAGCTGGTAAGTCTTTTCACAAATTGATTCGTAAGGCTCTTGTAGCTCTACGGGTAAACAAATCTTCTTTAATTGATATGCGTGATATGTAGAAGTGTATTTTCGAGGAATAGCTGTAGTATCCACAATAAAGTACTCCTTTTCTAAGTTCTGTATAAAAAAGCTATGAACTACTTCAAAGTTTTCATCAGTATTGAAATACTTGTTTTCTCCTACAAATAGATTCCATATCTTTACAAAGTCTTGTTTATAAAATGTATTTTTCATAAGAAAACGTAAAAACAATCTTTGCAGAATTTGTCTTTTCGTCATATCAATCATCATTTGAAATTAAATATCCCATTTTGGGATATTTTTGCGAATGGTACACCATCTTAAGTCATGAGCTCAATACATGACCCCAGATATATTGATTTAATTCATTGTTTAATTTCTATACGTGAGAAACAAAATATAACTCAGGTAGAAGTAGCTACATCTTTAAAAAAGCATCAGTCCTACGTGGCCAAAGTAGAAAACTTAGATCGAAGGCTCGATATAATTGAATTATATGATTGGTTAAAAGTTCTTAATATGTCGCTTTCCGAGTTTATTAAAATTTCTAATTTTGAAAAATTATTACCTTAATTTACATCAATCTTTTTCTATTCTTCTATCAAATTTTTAATCACATAGAATGGAATTCACACTTCTTTTCAGAATAACCAGTTAAATTCGATAATCTGGCCTTACACTGAAGATTCAGACTTCATTTTATTGAAGTCTATTTGTCGCATAGTTGTTTGTAACGTCGCATAGTTGTTTGTAAATGACAACCGCCCCCAACCAGTGCAATTGCTGATGCTGTATGGTGGGGCGCGCGAAATGGACGCTGCCCAAAAGTATGTGGTGTATTTGAAATAGAATAAATACTTGCAACTTCAAGAGTTTCTTGAGTAGAAAGTGGCGGTAAAATGGAAGGCAGGCGTGAGGCCAATAAAGTTTTACCTGTGCCTGGTGGTCCTTTAAAGAGCAGGGAATGTCCCCCAGCGGCAGCAATTTCTAGTGCACGCCGTGGGCGTAGCTGACCTTTAACATCTGCAAGATCAAATTTATAGGGCATTTCATTTGAATGGGCACTTGGCTGTGCGTGAGCTAGCTTTTGTGTGCCTAAAAAGTGCTCGCACACCTCTTTTAAATGATTAACCGGATAACACTCAAGATTAGGTAAATGGCTAATATCTTGGCTATTATCGACTGGTAAAACGATTTTATGCTGAGCTTGCTGGCATGCCATTGCTAAAGTTAAGGCGCCTGACACAGGTCTTACATGACCGTCTAGAGCCAACTCTCCAATAAATTCAAAGTCTTCTGTGCAGTTTTCCGGAAGTTGACCAGAGGCAATTAAGATGCCTAAAGCAATTGGTAAATCTAGCCGTGAACCATCTTTGGGCAAATCTGCAGGAGCAAGGTTAATGGTCAGCCGCTTAGTTGGAAATTGAAATCCACTGTTAATAATAGCTGAGCGAACCCTATCCTTACTTTCCCTAACTGCTGCTTCCGCTAAGCCTACAATAGTCAGAGAGGGTAAGCCTTGACTCACATGCACCTCAACCTCAATGAGAGGCGCATGTAATCCTAAAAGTCCCCGAGTATAAATTTTAGAAAAAGACATCTTATTGTTCCATTATGGTGCTTCATTTTTAATCGTTGTAAAGTATAAGTGCGCTACGTTGGTGCTTATTTTTTATTCTTTAAAGCTTCTTCTAATAGACTGACTTGTTTTTGTAGCGCTTCTAAACGTTGATTGGCTAAATGAAGGGCTGTTTTTTGTCTTTCGATTTCTTGTTTAGAGACAAGATCTAATTTCTCGACAGTTTCATTTAATAATGCACGTAAGTTTTTTTCTAAATCTTTTTTAGGCTCGTCAATTTGTTCCAAGATGGCCTGTAATAGAGTTTCTAGCATGATATATCCAAACTGTTGTATTACCTTATGCTCGCCAGTTTAACACTGCTTGAATCTAGGATATAGGCTTCTTGGCTTTTAGCCATGTTATAACGATAAATTGAAATAAAAACAGGACTGAAAATTCATTTTATTTTTAGTTGCTCATCTACATCTTGATAACTAAATAGGTTATAAAGAAAGCTCATGCAAAAGATTCATATCCTCCAACCTTTGAAATATTGGCATGAAAATTGAACATAAAACCTTACTGGTGAAAAGAAGCCGAAGGAAACAAACATGAAGCTTGTAACTGCAATTGTAAAACCGTTTAAATTGGATGATGTGCGTGAAGCACTCTCTGACATTGGTGTACAAGGGATTACCGTAACTGAAGTTAAAGGTTTTGGTCGTCAAAAAGGACATACAGAACTTTACCGCGGCGCTGAGTATGTGGTTGATTTCTTACCTAAAGTAAAAATCGAAATTGCGATTAGTGATGAAATGGTCGACGCGGTAATTGAGTCAATTACACGTGTGGCAAGCACTGGAAAAATCGGCGACGGTAAGATTTTTGTGACTAATCTGGAACAAGTCATCCGTATCCGTACAGGTGAAACAGGACCAGATGCTGTCTAAATTGGCACAAAGCTTGCTGAGCAATAAATAGCTCGCAAATGAGGTTGGGGGACACGAATGAAAAAAATGCTTATGGCGCTGAGTTTAACCGGCGCACTTTTGGGTGGTACTGCCGCTTGGGCAGAAGAGACTGTAACAACACCAACATCTGAGGTTACAGCAACATCAACGTCTGAAGCTCCTGCAACAATTGCAGCGGCACCAGCAGCTGAGGAAACTCCGGCCGCTCCGACACCGACTGCAAAACTCGATACCGGTGATACATCTTGGATTTTAATTTCAACAGCTTTGGTTCTGTTGATGACAATTCCAGGCTTGGCGTTATTTTACGGTGGTATGGTCCGTAAGAAAAATGTCTTAAGCACTATGATGTTTAGCCTTTCTGCTGCAATTTTAGTAAGTTTGCTCTGGGTGATTGCAGGTTATTCAATCGCGTTCTCTGGCACAGGTGCATACTTTGGTGATTTGTCTAAAGCAATGCTCAATGGTGTCGCTTTTGATGCACTAAGTGGAACAATTCCTGAAAGCCTCTTTGTTATTTTCCAAATGACTTTCGCCATCATTACTGTCGCAATTTTGAGTGGCTCGATTGCTGATCGTATGAAATACTCAGCTTTCATGGCATTCATTGCAATTTGGGTACTTGTGGTTTATGCGCCAATTACTCACTGGGTGTGGGCGGCAGATGGCTGGTTATTTAAAGCAGGTGCATTAGATTTCGCTGGCGGTACGGTTGTACACATTAACTCCGGTGTTGCAGGTCTAGTTGCTGCTTATATGCTTGGTAAACGTATTGGCCTTGGCCGTGAATCTATGGCGCCACATAACTTAACTTTAACTGTAATCGGTGCAAGTTTACTTTGGGTGGGTTGGTTCGGCTTTAACGGTGGTAGTGCTTTAGGTGCTGGTGCTCGTGCAAGTATGGCAATTTTAGTGACTCAAGTTGCTGCTGCTGCTGCTGCGTTCTCTTGGTTGGTAGTAGAACGTATGATCCGTGGTAAAGCTTCTGTATTGGGCGGTGCGTCTGGAGCTGTTGCTGGTTTAGTTGTGATTACTCCTGCAGCTGGTTTTGTTGGTGTAGGCGGAGCTTTAGTAATGGGCCTTATTGGTGGCGTAGTCTGCTTCTGGGGTATTACGGCACTTAAACGCTTACTTAAAGCAGATGATGCTTTGGATGCGTTTGGTTTGCACGCTGTAGGTGGTATTGTCGGTGCGATTTTAACTGGCGTATTTTATAGTGATGAAATCATTAAGGCAGCCAACGTAGCATTAGCACCAACATTCGCTGGTCAGTTGTGGGTACAAGTCGAAGGTGTGCTTGCGACAATGGTTTACAGTGGTATCGCAACTTTCATTATTCTTAAAGTGATTGACCTTATAATTGGACTTCGTGTTAATTCCGATGATGAACGTATGGGTCTGGACTTAAGCCAACATGGCGAACGTATTGAATAATCACTAATAATTCTTATATCAAAAACAGTCTTGTGCTGTGATCAAAGCGATGCTTTGATCTCGGACAGGACTGTTTTTTTGTCTCATAGAATGCTGGTTCTGTAAGTGTAGAAATTTTGCTACACTAGGTCAAAGTAATTGACCCTATTAAGTCCGCTATGCATTGTCCATTTTGCAACGCCGCAGATAGTAAAGTCATCGATTCGCGTCTAGCCGCAGAAGGCTGTCAGATTCGTCGACGTCGTGAGTGTGTAAGTTGCGGTGAACGTTTTACCACTTTTGAAAGCTATGAAGTGGTGATGCCCCGTGTGATCAAATCGAATGGAAAAAATGAACCGTTCGATGAGGCGAAGCTACGTCGTTCGCTTATGCATGCCTTACAAAAACGTCCAGTGACACAAGAGCAGATCGAGACGGTTCTCAGCGATATTCAGTTGCAAATTCGCCGTTTGGGTGAGCGTGATGTGAAATCCAGAACGATTGGTGAGATTGTCATGCAATCTTTATTTGCACTTGACCACGTTGCCTATGTTCGTTTTGCTTCGGTTTATCAAGACTTTCAGGATGTTGAAGCGTTTCGCCGCCAAATTGAGCAAATGCAACAACGTGAACACTAATCATTTGAGATTTTTATGTCTGAGTTAAAACAAGATCAATACTGGATGCAGCAAGCCATTGAACTTGCCAAACGAGGACTCTATTCGACCAAGCCTAATCCAAATGTTGGTTGTGTCATCGTCAAAGATGATCAGATGATCGGTGAAGGTTTTCACCCTAAAGCTGGTCAGCCACACGCTGAAGTTTTTGCCTTACGTGAGGCGGGTGAACATGCACAAGGTGCAACGGCTTATGTGACGCTTGAACCATGTGCACATTATGGCAGAACCCCTCCTTGTGCCGAAGCATTGGTGAAAGCCCAAGTTAAAAAAGTAGTGGTCGCTTGTCCTGATCCTAATCCATTGGTTGCAGGTAAAGGTGTTCAGATATTAAAAAATGCCGGTATTGAAGTAGAAATCGGTATTTGTGAAGATTTGGCAGCTCAACTTAATCAAGGCTTTTTAAAAGCGATGTCTACCGGCATGCCATATGTACGATTAAAAGTTGCTTCTAGTCTTGATGGACGTACTGCGATGGCATCTGGTGAGTCGAAGTGGATTACAGGTTCTGCGGCCCGTCAAGATGTACAACATTGGCGTGCGATTTCAGGCGCCGTGATTACAGGTATTGAAACTGTAATTGCCGATGACTGCCAACTTAATGTACGTTCACTTCATAATGTTGATATCGAAACGGTTGCTCAGCCAAAACGTGTAATTCTAGATCGGAGAGGGCGTTTACCGCTCACCGCTAAAATTTTAGAAAATCCTGAAACTGTGATGGTGATGGGGCCATATCGTCAGGAACTTGCTGACTTAGGCGTGATACAATTAGAAATTCAGCCTTTAAAAACACTATTACAGACCTTATCTAAGCAATACCAAATTTATGATGTGCTGATCGAGGCTGGCGCGACATTATCAAGTGCCTTTTTGCAAGAAGGCTTGATTGATGAAATGATCAGTTATGTGGCTCCAACTTTATTGGGGCAAAGTGCAAGAGCCATGTTCAATGCAGATTTTGAATATATGGCACAGCAACTTCGTTTTAAACTTCTTGATGTAACACAACTTGATCAAGATATACGCTTAAGGTTAATCCCTACGCAAGAGAAAGTATGAATTCAGAGCCTTCGGTATACCACAAACGTCGTCATGCAGCCCGCACGACAGACGAATATCTTTTCCATCAGCTTGTCCCGTATTTGGGCAACAAGCGCCGATTGCTCCACTTGATTTTAGAAGCTCTGGAAATCACAGGGACGCTGAATAGCAAGAAAAAGAACCCCCCGATTTTTGCTGACTTTTTTGCAGGCAGTGGAGTGGTTTCTCGTTTAGCACGTCAAAATGGATACCGTGTCATTGCCAATGATTGGGAACCTTATAGTCATGCTTTAAATCATGCAATTTTAGCGTGTGTCGATGCACCTGCTTTTAAAGAGTTGGGTGGCTATCAGAAAGCGATTGATTATTTAAACCGCTTACCCGAGGTTAAAGGCTGGGTAACGCATAACCTTTGCCCTCGTAATGATGATGTCTATGATCCATCTCGTGATCGTTTATTCTTTAAACGTCGCAATGGTATGCGCATCGATGCGATTCGCCAGCAAATTGCAACATGGCAAGCGCAGGGTGCAATTAATGATGTAGAAATGAGTGCTTTGCTTGCGCCATTACTCTATTCGGCAAGTTTTGTGAGTAATACCAGTGGTGTATTTAAAAGCTTCCACCAAGGGTGGGGCGGACGTACACAAACAGCATTAGAGCGTATTGAATCACTACTTTGGTTAACACCGAGCCGTTTCTGTGAGATTGGCGACCGTAAACGCCCTGCTGCTGAAATGTGGTGTGTAGATGCTCAGCATCTAGCAAATCAGATGAGCGGTTTTGAAGTAGATGTAGCCTATCTTGACCCACCTTATAATCAGCATGCTTACAGTAGTAACTATCACGTTTTAAATGCGTTGACATTATGGGATCAAGTCGACCTACCGCCACCAGACACTAAGGGCTATAAGAGTGGTATTGACCGTGCATGGCGTAAAGAACGTCCAAGTCCTTATAACTCTTCTAAACATGCAAAAGATGCGTATGAAAAATTACTTTCAACCATCAATGCACGTTATATTCTGACCAGTTATTCGACCGATGGTAACATTGAGCCGAAAGATTTACTGATGGCCAATCTGGAACGTGGAAAAGTGACTTTACTTACTCAAGATGTTCCACGTTATCGCGTAAGTAAACAACGTCAGTCAGAGCGTGCACGTGTGCTTGAGTTTATTGTGATTACAGATACTCATGCCAAACCAGGGCCACCGTTACGTCAATTGTTAGGCCAGCTTTACCACTTCGCCGAGCTAGGTGGTGTAGATACATCAGGTAATAGTACACAGCTCGCACTTTGGTAAGCGCTGCAATTTAAGCAGTGTAAAAGATTTGGAGATTGAGCCATGTTTACAGGCATTATTGAAAGTTTAGGTAAAGTAGAAAGCCTGCAAAGTGTAGGTGGCGATGTACGTTTACGTATTCAAACCGATTTGGATATGTCTGACGTACATTTGGGTGACTCAATTGCAACTAACGGGATCTGTCTCACAGTGATTGAGTGGGGTGATAACTGGTATGCGGCTGATGTGTCCCGTGAAAGTTTAAACCGCACGACTTTGGGTAACTGGAAAGTTGGTCAACGTGTCAATGTGGAAAAAGCCATGTTACCGACTACCCGCTTTGGTGGACACATTGTAAGTGGTCACGTTGATGGTGTAGGTGAAATTACCCTAGTACGTGAAGATGCTCGCTCAATTTATTTTGAAGTGACTGCGCCTGTAGAACTTGCTAAATATCTGGCAGAGAAGGGTTCAGTAACTGTAGATGGTATTAGCTTAACGATTAATCATTTACGCGGTAATATTTTAAGTTTAAACCTAATCCCACACACAGCAGAGCGTACTAATATTGGAACGTGGCAAGTGGGTAGCAAGGTCAACCTTGAAGTTGATGTTTTAGCACGTTATATCGAACGCTTATTACTAGGTGATAAAGCTGCTGAACAGAAAACTGAATCAAATATTAGTATGGCCTTCTTAGCTGAAAATGGTTTTTTAAAATAAACTTTTAAATTGCCAAAATAAAAAACCGGACATACGTTCCGGTTTTTTATTTTAAAAAATTAATGCTTGGTGAGAGTAACTGAGTGTGTGCCGACCCAAGGTTTATTATGCTGAGTGCGTGTAATTGAAAATTCGCCTTTTTCCGATGCTCGTGTGAGTAAGATTGAAAGCGAATTAAAGTCGTTATGACTCATATAAAGTTCTTGTGCTGAGAAGGTCCATTGCTCGCCTTGATTAAGTTGCTCAATTTGCGTTGAAATCTGATGCGGAATGTCCATTTCTTACCCTCATTAATTTTCATAAATAATCATGACTTATTCTTATAATTGCTTGAACCATAAGAATATTATGCATGACCATTTTGTGACAATTAAATGTCATTTTTATGACAGGAGGAATATTAAAACTTTACTTTTCTATTTTTTCATCAGAAAAGTTAGAATTCTTTAAAATATATTCAATTTCTTCTTGAGCCGCAGCATGCAGTTTGGCACGGAAAACTGTTACTGCCTGTTCAATTAAGCTTTCAGCTTCAAGTTCTAGGCGAACACGTACACTTTCAAGCTCAGATAAGATTTGATCGTCAGTAATGCTAAGTTTTGCACCAGAAGAATAGTCAATTGCTGGCGTTTCAGGGTTTTTCTGATAACGTGCAGTATGTTCAGCAACTTCTTGTTCTAAATGACTGCGTAAAGCCTGCAAAGCTTCCGTTTGTTCACTAAATTTACGAACTTCGTCAGCCTGTAATTCAGCAGCATAAGCTGCTTCTTTTGCGCGCTTATCTGCAAGAGCTTTTTCTAAAGCAAGTTGGCGACGAATTCGCGCTTGCTCGATTAACTCTGCCTTTAAGTCAGCATATGCCTTTTCAATATTTTGTTGTGATTCTAATTGCGCTTTTTCGTCATTTAAAACCCACAGTTGAATAGGGGTCTGAGGCTCTAATAAATCACAAATACGAGCCAAATCCTGTTGATAAGCATGACGGACAGCTTCAGGCGCATTTAACCATCTTTTTTTAAAATCTTGCCCGACATTTAATGCCACCACAGTTCTCCTTTGCTCAACAGTATTTACATTTTAGCGCGTTATAATTTAAAGGTTCGAGGTTCTATACCTAAACGACGATACATTTTAAATTTTTCTCGGCCAATTTGCTTGGCTGCTTCATTATTTTCAACAATTTCTATAATGTGGCTAAAATGATTCACTTGTTCAAGTGCATGATTGTTAAAATTAAATACCAGCCAACCTTGTTCAGAAGGTTGTTTAGCCGAAATACATACTGCCGCATCTACCTGATCAACGCCATGGGCAATAAAGCTGGTCGGATCAAAGCTCCACAATTTTTCATCAAGTGTTTGTTGTAACTGCACATCTGGGCAATACCACCAGATTTGTGAATGCTTTAGTAAAATTTTTCGACATAAACGGCAAGCACTATCGACTTGCCGTTCTTCACTGGTTTCAAACAGATAAAAGCTAACTTTAGCCATTCGTACTTACACGGTTAGCCAAGAATTGCATAAGTAGCGGTACTGGACGACCAGTTGCGCCTTTTGCTGAGCCTGATAACCATGCTGTTCCGGCAACATCTAAGTGAGCCCAGCGATAGTCACGAGTAAAACGCTCAAGGAAACAGGCTGCTGTAATTGCGCCGCCGTGTGGTCCACCAATGTTAGCGATGTCTGCAAAAGGAGAGTCCAGTAATTCCTGATAATCATCAATCACTGGCATGCGCCATACACGGTCAAATGACTGCTCACCAGCTTGTTGGAGTTCAGCTGCCAAAGTATCGTCCGGAGAGAATAATCCACTCAGTACTTTACCTAACGCAACTACGCAAGCACCAGTTAATGTTGCGATATCAATCACAACTGCCGGATTGAAACGTTTGATATACGTTAACGTGTCGCAAAGGACCAAACGGCCTTCAGCGTCAGTGTTTAAAATTTCAACGGTCTGACCACTCATGGTTGTTACAATGTCGCCTGGGCGAGTTGCTTTACCTGAAGGCATATTTTCCGCAGCTGCAATCGCACCCACAACATGGATTGGAAGACGTGCCTCACATAAAGCACGGATTGTGCCGAGTACAGAAGCTGCACCACACATATCAAACTTCATTTCATCCATGCCAA
Organism: Acinetobacter sp. AKBS16; assembly: GCF_002899995.1. NCBI lineage: Bacteria > Pseudomonadati > Pseudomonadota > Gammaproteobacteria > Moraxellales > Moraxellaceae > Acinetobacter > Acinetobacter sp. AKBS16. Next base: position 70,966 of record NZ_POYH01000011.1, read on the forward strand.
GCCCTGGTTTTAAAGAAATACCGCCTGTATCAAAAGTTACGCCTTTACCGACAAGTACGACAGGAGCTTGTTCAAGCTGTGCTTGGTATTCAAGAGTCACAATACGGCCCGGACGCTCAGACCCTTTGCTGACTGCAAGAAATGCATACATGCCTAAATCAGCCATTTGTTGCTCATTTAAGACAGTGACTTTAAGTAAGTCTGGGAATTCTGCCGCTAAAGCTAATGCCTGTTCTGCCAGATATTCAGGGAAACAGATATTACCTGGTCGGTTTCCTAAGTCACGAGCATAAGACTGACCAGATTGTACGGCATGTACTAAAGCGAGTTGATTTTCATCAAGGCTGGTTTGTGAGCTAATTAAATCAACTTGTTGTAACACAAATTCATTTTTTTTCGATTTAAACTCATCATAACCATAAGCTGCTTGAGTTAAGCTTAATGCAAATAAATAATGGTATTCGACAGGTAACGCAGCAATATCAATTGCGATATGCTTAAATTTATTTTGTGCCGACTTGATAATGGTTTGCGCCAATTTTGCTAACTTAGCTGCTTGAAGTTCAGCTGCTTTTCCTAAACCAAGTAATTGGCTATGGGACTGAGTGCTAAGTTGACCAAATAATGGCAACGTTTCATTGAAGTTGGCTTTAAATTGAGTTGCTGTAAGAATACTTTCTAGATTATTGATTTGATATGTATTGAGATTGCTTTGTAGCTGTTCTGAATCAACTAAAATCCACAAAGATTCATTAGATGTTTGTTCAGGAAAAGTTGTATAAGTTGTAAATTTCATGGCTGCCGTGATTGCCTATAGAAAGTTATGTTGGATTAAAACATTGAAACACTTTCAAGCATAGCGTTGCAATGTGCGGTTTTATATTTTTAACATTCGGGTAAACTAGCGTTCGTCCCGATTAGCCTTTTGGAAGTATTAATTTGATTATTCGGCGTTATCTCGTCAAGCAAGTTGTCTCTACCTCATTGGTGGTCATTGCATTATTGACCTTAATCATGATGGGTGGTCGTCTGATCAAATACTTTGGTGTGGCGGCACAGGGGCGGCTAGATGCCAGTATCTTGTTTAGCATCATTGGATATCGTTTACCTGAATTTCTAACCCTCATTTTACCACTTGGGTTTTTTATTGGTTTAATGTTGGTGTTTGGTCGTTTATATGTTGACCATGAAATGGCCGTATTGAATGGTAGTGGGGTAAGTCGTCATCAGTTAGCGCGCTTACTTATTCCAATGACACTGGTTTACATGGTGTGTCAGTCCGTACTTATGCTTTGGATGACGCCGTGGGGACTTCGTGAATTCGAAAAATTAACTACAACCCAAGCAGTGCGTACAGGGTTTGACTTGGTGCGACCAAGAGAGTTTATTTCTTCTGGACCTTATACGATTTATGCAGGTTCATTGTCGGAAGATCGAAAAAACCTTAAAGATATTTTCTTTTATCAGCGTGCAGCCAAAGAAGGCAAGCCAGATGTCATGATTTTGGCAAAAGAGGCAACACGTGTTGAGGTCGCGAATGATACAGCCAATGTGGTTGATCTCGTTCAAGGTCGTCGCTATGAAATATTCCCGGGACAACCAAAATATACGCAAGCAGAGTTCCAGTCTTATCGTCTACGTTTAGAAAATGACAAAGATGTTAAGTTTGAGAGTGGCGATGTAGAAGCACTTTCCACATCAAAACTATTTTCTAAAGCAAATGATCCGGTCGTAAGAAGTGAGTTGGGCTGGCGCTTATTTGGTCCGTTTACCATTATTATTGCCTTGATGCTATCTGTGGCATTGTCGGAAGTAAGCCCGCGACAAGGTCGTTATTATCGTCTTATTCCATCTATCTTTATTTTCGCGAGTTTGATCGTACTCATGATTGCAATTAAAACTCGTATAAGTAAAGGAGAACTGGATATTTGGGCTTATCCAGTGGCTTTATTGGTTTATGCAATCGCAGCTGCCTTATTTTCACGTAAGCAGAAATTAGGGCCGAAAATCAAGAAACAGATTAAGCGAGTGAAATTATAATGTTAGCACGTCGAATAGTCGCCAAATATGTGACGAAAACCACTGCGCTCGCAATGTTTGGTACCACCATTGTTTTGTCTGTTTTGCAAATCCTGTTTACTTATCTGGGTGAATTAGGTGAGCTAAAACCTGACTATAATGCATGGCAAGCTTTTATCTATGTGTTATGGGGTGCCCCTCGCTATCTATATGAAATTTTACCTATCTCGGCCTTAATTGGCGCTGTGATTGGGTTAGGCGCTTTAGCATCCAATAGTGAGCTGATCGTGATGCGTTCGGTCGGGATTAGCTTATGGCGTATTGTAGGTTGGGTTATGCGCTCAGCTTTGCTACTTATTGTTTTATCTTTTGCTCTAAGTGAGTGGGTTGTTCCCTATACAAATGAGAAAGCGCAAAGTGTCAAAAGCCATCGATCAGTTGCTGCTTTAGGTGAAGTGAAAGGCTATTGGTCACGAGAAGGGCAACGCTTTATTTATATTGATTATGCGAACTCACAAGGAAATTTAAGAGATATACAGGTCGTAGACTTTAACAAAGACTACCATTTACAGTCTTTAATTAATGCAGAGCAAGGAAAGTTTATCCAAGATGGTCAATGGACTTTACAAAAAGCCAGCCAGATGGACATTCTTACAGATGGTAATTCGATACTAAATAATCATGATCAGCAGTCTTTAGGTTTGGCTCTACAGCCTAAATATGTACACATGGTGACTTTAGACCCTGAGGACTTGTCTCCAAGTCAGCTGATTAGTTTTATGCGCTATATGGACGAATATAGCCAAGTGCCGAAAACTTACCAATTAGCTTTTTGGCAAAAAGTCGCTTCTCCATTTTCACTCATTACTCTTGTATTAGTGGCTTGTTCTTTTATTTTTGGTCCACTACGTCAACAGTCGATGGGTTTCCGTTTGGTGATCGCACTCTTCATTGGTTTAGGCTTTTATTATTTACAAGACTTCTTGGGCTACGCAAGTTTGGTATACGCGCCTTCGCCAGCTTGGTTTGTACTCATGCCTATTATTTTAATGTTTGGTGCCGGAAGTTATTTGCTTTATCGGGCCCGTTAAATTGAAAGTATATAAATGGCTTTCTCAATGAGGAGCATTGGGGAAAGCCATAGGAAAAAATAGAGTCTTCACCGAAAATTCGGTAAGATATTGCGATGAAATTGTAGACAAAAGAGAAATTGATTATGACGGATGCAACTGCTGGCAAGATCCCTCACGTTCTGGTCATTATGGATGGTGTTGGACACCGTGAAGCGATTGAAGATAATGCTTTTCTTGCAGCAAAAACCCCGAATTTAACTGCAATGAAAGCAAAGCATCCAAATAGTCTCATTTCTGGTTCTGGTGAAGATGTTGGTTTACCTGATGGACAAATGGGTAACTCTGAAGTTGGTCACATGAACCTTGGCGCTGGCCGAGTGTTATACCAAGACTTCACACGTATTACTAAAGATATTCGTACTGGTGCTTTTTTTGAGCACGAAGTATTGGTTGATGCCGTAGAAAAAGCAAAAGCAGCGGGTGGCTCAGTTCATATTATGGGCCTACTCTCTGAAGGCGGTGTTCACTCACATGAAGATCATATTGTGGCGATGTGTGAACTTGCCTTAAAACGCGGTGCGAAAGTTTACTTACATGCATTCCTTGATGGCCGTGATACACCTCCACGCAGTGCTCAGCCGTCTTTAGAAAAATTAGATGCATTATTTGCTCAATATGAAGGCAAGGGCCGTATTGCAACCATGATTGGTCGCTATTTTGCAATGGATCGTGATAACCGTTGGGATCGTGTTGAGCAGGCTTACCGTTTATTAACGGAAGGTGAAGCTGTTCGTACTGCAACTACTGCGGTTGAAGGCTTAGAGCTTGCATATGCTGCAAATGAAAATGATGAGTTTGTAAAAGCAACCCGTATTGGTGAGATCGCTAAAGTTCAAGATGGCGATAGCGTTGTATTTATGAATTTCCGTGCTGACCGTGCCCGTGAAATTACGCGTGCGTTTGTTGAAAAAGATTTCGCAGGTTTTGAGCGTAAAGTTGTACCGAACCTTTCTAAATTTGTCATGTTGACGCGTTATCAGGCAAGTATTGATGCACCTGTGGCATATATGCCTGAAGAGTTAAAGAACTCGCTTGGTGAATATTTATCTTCTTTAGGTAAAACACAATTACGTATTGCTGAAACTGAGAAATATGCCCATGTGACTTTCTTCTTTAGTGGTGGTCGTGAAGACGAATATCCAGGTGAGAAGCGAATTCTAATTCCATCGCCAAACGTTGCGACATATGACTTAAAGCCTGAAATGAGTGCTTATGAAGTAACTGATGAGCTAGTCAAAGCAATTAACTCGGGTGAGTACGACTTACTTGTTGTGAACTATGCCAATGGTGATATGGTCGGTCATACAGGCGTATTTGATGCTGCAGTTAAGGCTGTTGAAGCAGTTGATACATGTTTAGGTCGTGTATACGAAGCTGTAATGGCGAAAAAAGGCCATATGCTTATTACGGCTGACCACGGTAATGTTGAACAAATGCAAGATTATGAAAGTGGTCAGGTTCATACTCAGCATACAACAGAGCTTGTGCCTTTTATTTATGTGGGTCCAACCCAAGCAACGATTGCAGAAGGTGGCGTGCTTGCTGATGTTGCACCGACCATTCTGAACTTAATGCAGATTCCTGTGCCTGCTGAAATGCAAGGTCGTAATCTCATTACATTGTCTGCTTAAGCGATAGGTGACTAAATGCTGCAACACAATATATATAAAGCTTTTTTTGTTAGCGTATTGATGTGTTGCAGCCAGCTTGCTCTTGCAGCCCCTGTTGTAAAAGAAAAATTATCGCCTCTGCATGCTGATGCCCCAGAATCAGAAGAAAGTTATGCAGAAGTACCTATTGAGTCTATTCAACAGTTTGTACAAATATATGGAATCGTCCGTGATAACTATGTCGATGAAAAATCGGACGATGCTTTATTTTTACAGGCAATTAAAGGTTTAGTCAGTGGTCTAGACCGTTACTCCCGCTATTTGTCAGCTGAAGAATACCGTCAACTCATTCAATATACTGAAGGGGATCTTGCTTCAGTTGATTTTGTACTAAGCCCCGAATCACATGTTCATAAATGGATGATTCGTGATCTTAAGACGGGTTCTGACTCATATAAACTAGGATTAAGAAATGGCCAAACTATTTTAAAGATTGATAATCAGGAACTTAAAAATCTGACACATGATCAGGTGCTAGGTTTGCTTTATGGATCGATAGGCTCGACGCTTCAAGTACAAACAGAAGAGTCAAATAGTCCAATTAGTTTAGTCCGTAATAAAAAGATTGAAACCGATATTGAGCCTGTGATGTTGCACAATCAGGTGTTGGTATTAAAAATTAGAGTATTTCAGCAAGATACCGCCAATGAGATTAAGCGTTTAATTGAAGAAAATAGTTCTTCGCGTTTAAAAGCGGTGTTAATTGATTTAAGAAATAACCCAGGCGGCTTGTTATCTGCTGCTGTTGAGTCAGCCGATTTATTTTTAAATCATGGCATTATTGTCTCGACAAAAAGTCGTTCAGAAGGCAATCAGCAATTTCAGGCTTTACCGGGTAACGATTTTCAAAATATAAAAGTTGGTATTTTAATTAATCACCGATCTGCCTCGGCAGCAGAAGTTTTTACTGCTGCAATGAAAGAGCATCAACGTGCTTGGGTCATGGGTGAAAAAAGTTATGGAAAGGGTGTTGTACAGAAGCTTTTCCCTTTACCGAGTGGGGCAGCGCTACAAATGACAGTCTCACATTACTACACACCAAATGGTAATATGATTGAGGGGCAAGGTATTCAGCCTAACCAGACTTATCCCTTACCTCCAGAAATGAAAGAAGAAGTTTATCTAGATCGTGTTGCCGATCTCCTTCTAAAAAGAAAGTAAATTTTATACTTCCTGTTCTGTCTCCGTATCTAAGCCAAATTTTTTCAGACGATAGCGTAAAGAGCGGAAAGTCATTCCTAATTTTTTAGCTGCTAAAGTACGATTCCAATGAGTCATATTGAGTGCATTGAGTAAAATATCTTTTTCAATATTTTCTAAATAACGTTCTAAGCCTTCACTTGGTAATTTTTTTACGACTTGAGGAGCTGCCACAGTGGTTTGTATGCTTTGAGCAGCCGAAGCAAAAGGATTATAAATATTCGCTCTTAGAGGAGCAGGATGTAAATGAGATACATCTATCGTGGCATCTTCACTTAAGGTAATTGCGCGCTCAATCATATTCCTTAATTCGCGAACATTACCCGGAAAGTGTTGCTGTAGCAGATAAGTTTCGGCTGCTTCTGTTAATTGTTTAGGTGGTGTTTCCCACTCCATACAAATTTTCTGAATAAAGTGATTGGCAAGTAAAAGGACATCTTCGCCACGTTCACGTAGAGGCGGCAATATGAGGTCCATAACGTGAATACGGAAGAATAAATCTTGACGGAATTTACCTTGTCTAACCAATAAATCTAAATCTTGATGACTTGCACTAATTACACGGAAATCAACATCGATTTCCTGATCTGAACCGACAGGTCGGATCTTTTTTTCCTGTACTGCGCGGAGCAGTTTGACCTGCATACTTAAAGGTAATTCGGCAATTTCATCTAAAAATAAACTGCCACCGTGTGCCGATAAAATTAGACCTTGCTTATCTTGAGTTGCTCCGGTAAAGCTCCCTTTTTTATGCCCAAAAAGCTCACTTTCCATGAGTTCGGTGGGAATGGCACCGCAGTTAATTGCAATAAAAGGGCCTTCACTACGGTTACTCAGCCGATGAACCAAATTGGCAACTACTTCTTTACCTGTTCCAGACTCACCGGTAACAAATACAGGTGCTTGTGAGCGCGCAATTTTTTTAATTGCAATACGTAGCTGCTGGATGGGTAGAGAACGGCCGATTAATAATTTATTTTCTAACGCATTCTCGGTAGCATCATGCTCTACTTTTTGCCGATTCAAGGCTTTTTGTAATAATTGATCTAGATGTACTTGGTTGACTGGTTTGCTTACAAAATCAAAAGCGCCTGCTTTTAATGCTGCAATTGCAATATCCATATTGCCGTAGGCAGTTAAAACGGCAATGGGAGTATTAGTATAATTTTGAGAGACATGTTTAACTAAATCTATCCCGCTCCCATCGGGTAGGTTTAAGTCGGTTAAACACGCATCGTAATGAAATTGAGTGAAGAGTTGTTTGGCCTGTTCAACCCGATAAGCAAGATGTGTTTTAATCCCCATTCGTGCAAGTGTCATTTGCATTAAAAGGCACAAATCTTCTTCATCGTCTACAAGCAAAACCAGTGGTTGCTGTTCTGCCATTTCCCCAAAAACCTAATAAAAAATCAATATATTATTGGGCATTCTATTCTGAAGCATGCCCCTTGTTTTTGCTCTACATAGGTGAGCCTTGCATGGTTCGCCTCACAAAAACTATGAGACAAATATAATCCTAAACCAGTTCCATTAATTTCGGTACTAAAAAATGGTTTAAATAATTGAGATATATCACGTTTTGAAACACCTTCACCGTAATCGATCACATCAATATAAATTTTATTTGTCTGTGAATGGATGTTGACCGTAATGTACGGCGAGTCGGGGGCATTATGCCGTAAAGCATTTCTCACCAGATTGATCATGACCTGTCTTAATTGTTTTTCATCAAATAAAAATTTTAGAGAACTATCCGAAATTTTAAGTTGAATTGAATGTTTAACGTCAAATAAATCTTCTTCGAGCAATGTATCTATGAAGTGTTTTACATCGATCTGGATAGGATGTGTTCTTTCACTACGAGCAAGTCCTAAAGTATCTTGAACAATACTATCAATGCGTTTGGTTTGTTTGCCAATCATATGACGCAAAGTATTTTGTTGTTCTGGATTGCTATCTTTCAGTAACTCATTTGCTTGTACGATTGCAGCGAGAGGATTGCGGATCTCATGTGCAATACTTGCTGAGAGTTGCCCTAGCGCAGCAAGCTTAAGCTGCTGAGCTTGCTGATTAATTTGTTGGGCATCTTGTAAAATGAGCAGGGTTAACGTTTGTTGTGGGACCAAAAGGTGTTGCACTTTAATGTTGATGGAGTACGCCGATAGCCGAGACTCAAAAATAAATCGGTCACCTTCTTTTAAGTCGCCAAACTTTAAAATTTCAAATAAATCGGTATGCCACTTTGCTAAAGGATATTTTTCATTGGCAAATTGAGGGGGAATACCCAAGAGTGAACAGGCCGCAGGATTACTGACAACGATGTCGTAATTCTCATCTAGAACTAAATAGCCTTCTTCAATTTGTTCTAAGATATAACGGTTAATATTTTGGAGTTGATAGAGTTCAATTGACTGGTGAAAGGTGAGTGCTTCAAGTAATTTAAAGCGCTGCACAGCAATTTGGCCAATACCGTGAACCACAAAAAATAAAAAAGCTAAGAGAGCGCTATTACCAATAGTATTTAGATTGTTATAGTCAAATAGACTACCTACAAATCGTTGGTAAATAACAGCGATAACCGCAAGCAATGTAATCAGCAAAGACATTCTTGCGCTGAGTAAAATCGCCGAGGTAAAGATGGCAATTACATAGAGTAAGCTGAGTTGTAAATTTGGTTCACCCACAGAAAAAGTCAGTAAACTCAAACAAATAATATCAACAATAAAAAATAAAATAAGCTGTCGCGTGGCTTGAGTGGCAATAAATTTAAAGCATAACAGCTGAACAAGACTTAAGAGCGAATAGCCGAGTAGTGTGTAGGAATATAAGGCAGGTTGCTGCAAACTGTTATCAGTTTGCGCATCGGTTAAAACCAAAATAATATTCAGGCTAACCGCAATAATAAGACGGTATAAGCCATACCAAGTGCCCAAACGAAAAATCGTATGGGACAAGGATGAATTTAAGGGAAATTGCATGTAAGTTTGGTTATGGCTTGATCAAACCGTAACGAATCGCAAGATGTGTTAGTTTTACATCGCTATCAATTCCTAACTTTTCAAAAATACGATAACGGTAAGTATTTACAGTTTTCACACTTACAAAAAGTTTATCGGCAATTTCTTGGGCGCTAATACAGTTGACGACCATCATTGCAACTTGCATTTCCCGTTCCGATAACGAATCAAAAGGGGATTGTTGAGTGTCGGATAAATATGAGCTCGCGAGTTGTTCGGCAATATCTGCACTAAAATATTTACCGCCTTGCATGACCTTATTAATTGCACGAACCATTTCGGCAATTGGCGCGCCTTTAGTGATATAGCCTTTTGCACCGGCTTTTAATAATAAAGATGGGTAAGGCTCTTCGGCAAGGCCGCTTACAGCAATGACTTTCGTCTCTGGAGCCGTCTGTAATAAACGACGGGTTGTTTCTACGCCACCGATGCCGGGCATGTTGACATCCAGCAGTACGACTTGCGGATGTTGTTGGCGAACGATAGCAATTGCTTCTTCGCCCGATTCGGCTTGTCCAATTACCTCAACATCGGCATGATCTTCTAACATACGGCAAATACCCGTACGTACCAGTTCATGGTCATCGACAACTAAAACTGTAATCAAGAAGACCTCCTTTCTTTCAAAAAACAAGTTTTTTGTTACATAAAGCAAAATAAGCTTGCAATGGAATGACAAAATTAGCAATCCTATTCTTCTATAGTGAGCGAATAGTTGTGCACAATTGTGTCGGTAAAAGCTTTATACCTTATATCTCAAATGTAAGGCATAATGATAGTAAGCGCAAATGTGTGTCACCCTGAGTCGAGTATTGTGCCGTGAAAAATTCTAAAAAGTCTTTAATGCATGTGCTAAGCATGTCTATTTTGCTTAGTTTGAGTTCAACAAGCTTTGCAGAACTCGTCAATAACCCGTCTTCAGGGAGTACTGGTACTGCAAGTTTAAATTGGACTGCAGCGGATGCTAGTCAACTTTTAAATGATGAAGATGATGAACCGACTCCGCAAGGTTCAACTTCTGTAACCACAACATTGCGTGGCAGTAATGCGCCGAGAGTTATTACTTCTACCCCTAAAGTTGCTCCAATCCGTGATACTGTGGGTTATAACGCCCAGCCGAGTGTCAGTGCACGTGCTGCACTTGTAATGGATGCGCAAACAGGTGAGGTACTTTATAGTAAAAATACCAACGCATCAGTGCCGATCGCTTCTATTACTAAATTGATGACGGCAGTTGTAACGGCAGATGCCCGTTTAAACATGTCTGAAGAAATTACACTTGAGCAAATTGATTTTGCTGGGGCTGGCGGGAAAAATTCAAGCTCAACACTTCGTGTTGGCGATAAAATGAACCGCGCAGAAGTTCTTCTGTTTGCTCTTATGAAGTCAGAAAATCCGGCAGCAGCAGCTCTAGCGCGTACTTATCCGGGTGGCCGTGCTGCATTTGTGGCGGCAATGAATGCTAAAGCGCGTGCTTTAGGTATGAATGCAACTCATTATTATGAGTCAACTGGTTTAGATCCGCGTAATGTATCTTCTGCGCGTGACTTGGGAATTTTGGCGAGTACAGCATCTCAATATGGTTTGATTCGTCAGTTCTCAACCACACCGACCTATGACTTTAATTTAGGTTATCGTGTTCTTAAATCAAATAATACAAATGCTTTAGTCCGTAATGGTGGTTGGAATATCAACTTATCTAAAACTGGTTATATTAATGAAGCAGGCCGTTGTGTAGTTATGCATACTACTGTGAACTCACGCCCAGCAGTGATTGTATTATTGGGTGAGCCAAGTACTCAGGCACGTAATAATGATGCAACTAACTTGCTTGGTTGGTTAAGTAATTTGCCAAAACGTATTTAATTTAATTATTTTTAAAAACGCTTCTTTAGAAGCGTTTTTTTATGCCATTTAAAAAGCATAAAAAAACGGCTGTATTAAACAGCCGCTTTTTATAAAAACTCAGATTTTACATATTAGATAAAATCGAATCTTTTACTTGGTCCATTGTTGCATCAATTGACAACATCACTGCATCAGCACATTGTTTGATTGCTGTATCAGGGTCTTTCAAGCCATTACCCGTTACAGTACATACAATGACAGAACCTTCAGCAATTTTACCCGCTTTAATATCACGGATTGCACCGCCAATAGAAGCAGCAGATGCTGGCTCAACAAATACACCTTCATACATAGAAAGTAAGCGTTGAGCTTCTAAAATTTCGCTGTCTTGAAGTTCATCGAACCAACCTTTAGAGTCACGTACTACAGCTTTTGCATGGTTCCAGCTTTGTGGGTTACCAATACGAATCGCAGTTGCAACTGTTTCCGGTTTTTCTACTGGAGCACCACGTAAGAAAGGAGCTGCGCCAGAAGCTTGATAACCTACCATTGTTGGTAAGCCTTCTGGTTTTGGACCAGTGAATTGATCAGTCGCAGCGTCATAAACAACTTGTTCAAATTGGTCAGCAGGCTGGTTAGCTACTGCTTCGGTATAACCCATCCAGTGAGCTGTAATGTTACCTGCGTTACCAACTGGTAAGCAGTGGTAATCAGGTGCACGGCCTAAAGCTTCAACGATTTCATAAGCAATAGTTTTTTGACCTTGCAAACGGTAAGGGTTGATTGAGTTTACAATCGTTACAGGTGCTTGATCAGCCACTTCTTTTACAAGACGCATACCATCATCGAAGTTACCACGAATTTGCATAGTGATCGCACCATACATCATGGCTTGCGCCATTTTACCCATCGCAATTTTGCCTTCCGGAATCAAAACAAACGCTTTGATACCTGCACGTGCAGCATAGGCAGCAGCAGCAGCAGAAGTGTTACCTGTAGATGCACAGATAATTGCTTTAGAGCCTTCTTCAACTGCTTTGGTTACAGCCATGGTCATACCACGGTCTTTAAATGAACCAGTCGGGTTTAAGCCCTCGTATTTCACATAAATTTCAACGTCTTTGCCAATAATACGTGGAATATTCTCAAGTTTAATGAGAGGGGTGTTGCCTTCACCCAAAGAGATAGCACGAGTAGTTGCCGAAACTGGCAAACGGTCACGATAACGATCTACAAGACCAGTATAACGATTGGCATTAGACATGATGGTGTTCCAATTATGAGGTGAAGCGGGAGAGGGAATCTTTCCCTCAACCTGATTAACTATCGAGCGATTCTAAACGAATTCTTACGATTTCGCCACGAATTGCAGGTAATGCTTGAATTTGCGCAAGAGCGTCATCCATTTTGGATTCAACGATTGGATCGGTCAAAATCACAATTGGAATGAGGTCTTTTAAGCGAGATTGTTGCATGATGGCATCAATACTGATTCCGGCACGGCTTAAGATGGTCGTCACATCTGCAAGTACACCAGTCTGATCTTCAGCATTTAAGCGGATGTAATAACCTGTGGTCATTTCTTCACGGCTTAAAATTGGCATATTTGTTAATGCTTCAAAAGCCAGTTGAGGAATTGTGCCTGCGCCATCTTCTGTATAAGAAATATCACGAACGATATCAATTACATCGGCAACAACCGCAGAAGCTGTTGGGCCTGCACCAGCACCAGCACCGTAATAAAGCGTTGGGCCTACTGCGTTGGCTTGAACTAAAACAGCATTTTTAACGCCGTTTACGTTCGCAATAAGCTGCTCATCTGGAATAAGTGTTGGGTGAACACGTAGCTCAATACCCTTTTCAGCACGGCGGGCAATGCCTAGATGTTTAATACGGAAACCCAGCTCCTCAGCATACTTCACATCTTGTGCAGTAATTTTGCTGATACCTTCGGTATAGACTTTATCGAATTGCAAAGGAATACCAAACGCACAAGAAGCTAAAATTGTAAGCTTGTGTGCAGCGTCAATACCTTCAACGTCAAAAGTTGGGTCCGCTTCTGCATAACCGAGTTCTTGAGCTTCTTTTAATACATCATCAAATGCGCGGCCTTTTTCACGCATTTCAGTCAAAATAAAGTTACCTGTGCCATTAATAATGCCTGCAAGCCATTCGATATGGTTTGCCGCAAGGCCTTCACGGATTACTTTAATAATTGGGATGCCACCCGCAACAGCTGCTTCATAAGCAATTTGTACAGCATTATCTTCTGCTGCTTTAAATAGTTCATTACCATGTTCAGCGAGTAATGCTTTGTTTGCAGTCACGACTTGTTTGCCGTGCTTGATCGCTTCCATAATGATTTCGTAAGCAGGATGAATACCACCCATAACTTCTACAACCACATCCACATCGGGTTGACGAACGATATCAAGTAAGTCTGCGCTTTGTTTAATCCCTTCCAATTCGAGATCTGGACGAGGACGACGTGTTCCAACGTGGGTAATTTGAATTTCTCGACCGGTGCGACGTTTAATTTCAGCGGCATTTTCTTGTAGTAGTTTAAGGGCTCCTCCACCTACGGTACCTAGACCGAGTATTGCCAGGCGAACTGGTTTCACGTCACACTCCATATCATCATTGAATCATTTAATTGAAGCTAGATCATAGCTAAAAAAAACGCCAGACTCTAGCGCTTTTAGCGCCTGTTCAGTGATTTAGAGTGCAATGTTTGGAAAAGAAGAGTAGATCACTCTTTAAACACTGGTATGAGAAGAAGTATTTATTGAAAAAACAAAGCGCTGCAATAAGATCAGCGCTTTATTTGTAAGATGGGTGATGAATTATTCATCAACTTGGAGAGGGTTATTTATCCAATCGCTTAATCAATTCATCTGGTGTTAAGTAGCCACCCAAGTAATCACCATCAACATTATAAATAGCTGGTGTACCATTTACGCCCATGTTTAGACCAAGTTGGTATTGTTCACGAACCGGATTTTTACATTGAGCAGGTGGAATACTAATGCCCTGTACAGCTTGGTCAAATGCAGCTTTACGGTCTGCACTACACCAAACCGCTTCCATAGTTGGCATAAACTGTTCGCCGCGTGGCCATGCAATGTAACGTACCTCAATACCTTTCTCATTAATCTCAGCTAAATGCTCATGTAATTTATGGCAGTAAGGACAGCTTGCATCAGTAAACACATAAATCACATGTTTAGCTTTACCGCCTTTAGCTGGATAAACAATTAAGTCTTCATTTTTTAAAGCAGCAAGATGCTTTTTGTTTTCTGAGGCTTGAAGGCTATCGCCGATATTATGAAGTTCTTTACCGCCTAAACGGATGACATCACCTTGAATCAGGTATTTACCATCACTTGTTGTATAAACCGACGTCATTCCTTCAAGGTTAACCCAATATAAATTAGGAACTTCGGTAGGCTTAATATCTAAAATTTTGACGTTGATATTTGCATTCTTAAATTGTTTTTGCAAAGTTTCAATTAAACGCTGTTTAGCATTGCGTTCAATAATGGTTGAAGCTTCCCCTGTAGCAGGTGCGGTCGCTGTGAGCGCATCTTCTTTTTGTGGTTTGTTTTCTTTAGAACAAGCACTGAACAACAGGCTAGAAGCCAAAGCACAGACAAGAAAAATTTGAGATCGGGTAAAGGACATAGATAACCCTTATTTCATCAGTATTTATAGTCAGAAGCTGCTAAGCATAACAAAAAATCTAGTGTCTATTGTTAAAACTTTCTTAACCTTTGTGAACGAAATCAAGTGATTGTTTGGTGTATTTCAAAATATTCTTTTAAAAAAATTTAACCCCTAGGGTGATGTTTTTCATGCAATTGTTGCATTCTGACTTGTGCTACATGCGTATAGATTTGCGTGGTTGATAAATCACTATGACCCAGTAACATTTGTACTACGCGTAAGTCCGCCCCGTGATTAAGTAGATGCGTGGCAAAAGCATGACGTAAGGTATGAGGTGAAAGTTCAGCCTGAATATTGGCCTGTAGCGCATAACGCTTAATGGCATACCAAAAGTTCTGACGGCTCATAATTCCACCGTGCTGGGTTAAAAATAAATAGTCAGTTGAACTTTTATAAAGTTGTGGACGTGCCTCGTTTAAATAGCGCTCCACCCAGTCGCAGGCATATTGGCCTAAAGGCACTAAACGTTCTTTGTTACCTTTACCCGTAATACGCAGGTAACCTTGTTTTAAATTAATAAGTTCGAGGCGTAAATTCAGTAATTCAGAGACACGTAAACCACAAGCGTAAAGGACTTCAAACATTGCTCGGTCACGTAAGCCCAACGCCGTTGTAATGTCTGGCGCCTGAATGAGCGCTTCTACATCTTCTTCAGACAAGTCTTTAGGTAAGGCTCGTCCAATTTTTGGTGAATGGTGAGTAGCTACAGGATTATCACTTCGTAATTTCTGTTCACGTAGAAATTTATAAAACTGACGTAGGGCAGATAAGCAACGAGCAATTGAGCGTGGGCTTTTCCCTACTTTTGTAAGTTCAATGAGGACGTCAGAAATGTCATCGCTCGTCCAATCTGGCAATCTATTTTTTTTATGAAGTTCACTACATTGAATCAGGTCAGATAAATAGGCATTGCGCGTATGCGGACTGACCGTTTGTGCAACCAGATAGTCGCGAAAACCTTGTAAAAAGCTTAAATGTTCAGGAATTTGAACAGGGCTTGGAATACGCGGTTTTTTATTTATCATAAACAACTTCCTCTAAACCACTGTACTGTAAAAGAAACTTTAAGGTTTGTCGATTAAACTCTATAAGAATTGAAATCTAACCTTATTTGGTAATTATTCTCATTTATATGTATACTAGTAAAAAAGGTTTAGGATCGGATGCGGTGCGTTTATCAGCGTTGAAAGTGAAGCAAGCGGCGACCATCACCAAAGTGAATCGGATAGAAGTAGAGTCCGAGCAGCAAGATTTGGTCGCAATTCGTTTGGAAAGTCTGGGTTTTGTACCAGGCACGCGAGTGGAAGTGATTACCAAAGGTGTTTTTGGTGGTGATCCGATCTTAATCCAAATTGGCTTTACTCGTTTCGCTTTACGTAAAGCAGAAGCGGAAAAAATCGAAATTCAGGTAGAAGAAGGAGTACCCGCATGAGTGATGCGTTACGTATTGCCCTTGTGGGAAACCCTAACTGTGGTAAAACCTCTCTTTTTAACCATTTAACTGGAACTAGACAAAAAGTCGCCAACTATGCCGGTGTAACGGTCGAGCGTAAAGTTGGTCATTTTCAGTTACCTTCAGGCCGTTCAGTTCGAGTGCTCGATTTGCCGGGTACATACAGTCTTAATGCGACCAGTCCGGATGAAGCAATTACTCGTGATGTCTGTTTAGGAAAAATAGCGGAAGAGGGGCAACAAGACGCTTTTTTATGTGTGGTTGATGCGACCAACTTAAAATTGCATTTAGGCCTTGTACTCGAAATGATCGAGTTGGGTCGTCCGATTTTACTAGTACTGAATATGATGGATGAAGCACGTCGTCGTGGTATCCAGATTAATACTCAAAAGTTATCTCAACGTTTGGGCGTACCAGTCGTTGAAACAGTAGCTGTCCGTAATGCGGGTATTGAAAATTTATTACATGCCCTTGATCAAGAAAAATACAGTGTGCCACAAACTGAACTGAGTGGCTTAACTGGGACTCATCATCAAAAAATCGATATGATTTTTAAAGATGTTGTTCATTATGTTGATCAGGAAGACAAGCGTACTGATTTTCTCGATCGAATTTTCTTACATCCAGTCTTAGGTCTACTTAGTCTTGCCATCATGATGTTTATTGTGTTCCAAGCAGTTTTTGCATGGGCAGCGCCTTTTATGGATGGTATTGAAGGCTTCTTCGGCTGGCTGGGTGAAGTAGTCGGTTCTGTGATTACACAGCCACTACTGCATAGTCTGGTGGTTGACGGCATTATCGCGGGTGCTGGTGGTGTAGTTGTTTTCTTGCCACAAATTCTAATTTTGTTCTTCTTCATTTTAGTACTTGAAGAATCAGGCTATTTACCGCGTGCAGCATTTTTACTTGATAAATTAATGTTTCAAGCCGGTTTAAGTGGACGTGCTTTTATTCCGTTACTTTCAAGCTTTGCTTGTGCAGTACCGGGAATTATGGCAACGCGTAGTATTAGTGACCCTCGTGACCGTTTTACAACGATTATGGTTGCGCCACTAATGACTTGTTCGGCACGTTTACCCGTATATGCCTTGCTGATTGCTGCATTTATTCCAGAGAAAATGGTCTGGGGTATTTTCAACCTACAAGGACTGGTGCTTTTCGGTCTGTATATGGCTGGGATTGTGAGTGCACTGTGTGTTTCATTCTTAATGAAATTTTTCCAAAAAGATAAGTCTCAACACGCTTTACTGCTAGAGCTGCCGAGTTATCGTTTCCCTGATTTAAAAAGTGTGGGAATCGGTTTGTTAGATCGTGCGAAGATCTTCTTGAAGCGTGTCGGCGGTATTATTTTTGCGCTTTCTATTTTGCTCTGGTTCTTGTGTACTTTCCCACAACCACCAGAAGGGGCAACATTGCCTGCTATAGATTACAGCTTCGCAGGTATGCTTGGACACCTTATCCAGCCTTTATTCGCTCCAGTTGGTTTTAACTGGCAAATCTGTATTGCCTTAATCCCGGCTATGGCAGCCCGTGAAGTTGTGGTCGCTGCATTAGGTACCGTATATGCCTTGTCGGCAACCGATGAAGATGCGGTAGCACAAGGTTTGTCTCATTTGATTAGTGCAGATGGTACAGGGTGGTCGTTGGCAACAGGTTTATCGCTTTTAGTGTGGTTCATTTATGCGCCGCATTGTTTGGCAACATTGGCAACAGTACGTCGTGAAACAGGTTCATGGAAACATGTTGCAGTTATGACTGCATATCTGTTTGGTTTAGCTTATTTTGCATCGTTTGTTACCTATCAAATTGCTTCCCACTACTGGGGTTAAGGCAATAAAGGAGGTTGTATATGCTTCAATATCTGATTATTGCGGTTTTGGTGATTTGGAGTGCTGTTGTTGTTTTTAAGAAAGTATTTCCAAAAACAGCAAACTCGGCCTTTTCAGCACTATCCGTTTTTTGTGAAAAGCAGGGTTGGGCAACTTTAGCAAAATGGCTGAAACCAAAAATGACTTTTGGTTGTGCAGGTGGCTGTGGCTGCTCAAGTGAAGATAAACCAACTAATACAGTTCAAGAAATTAAACCAGTTAAATGGCAATAAATTCAGCCATTCCTGTTTCGTATAAAAAGCCATCATATTGATGGCTTTTTTACGCACTGACACAAAAAAAGATGAATAAAGTTCAAACTGAAAAAGCATTCAAAACAGCAAAGTGCTAACATTTTTGCCATTCTGTCGATTGATAAATTGTGGGGCAAAAATGTTAATACAACGTGGTGGATTAAAAGTTGTCGCAGGCTTGGGAATATCAGGCGTTTCTGCTGTAAATTTCCTGCATGAACAAGGCTACCAAGTTGCTGTAACGGATTCCCGCCCCACACCTCCCGGACACGATCAGATTCCGGCTGGCGTTAAAACCAGTTTTGGTCAACTTGATCAAGAATTATTATTACAAGCAGAAGAGATTATTTTAAGCCCAGGCCTTGCACCGCAATTACCGGAAATTCAGGCAGCTATTGCTAAGGGTATTTCTGTGGTGGGCGATATCCAGTTATTGCGCCGTGCCACTGATGTGCCGATTGTAGCGATTACAGGTTCCAATGCAAAAAGTACTGTAACGACTTTAATTGGCTTAATGGCTAAGGATGCAGGTAAGAAAGTTGCAGTAGGCGGCAATCTTGGTCGACCAGCGTTAGATTTACTTAAAGATCAACCAGAGTTACTGGTCCTTGAGTTATCGAGCTTTCAATTAGAAACCACCTCTCACTTAAACGCTGAGGTAGCAGTGGTTCTCAATATGAGTGAAGACCATTTAGACCGTCATGGAAATATGCTGGGGTATCACCAAGCAAAACATCGTATTTTCCAAGGCGCTAAAAAAGTTGTATTTAACCGAGACGATGCTTTAAGTCGCCCACTTGTTCCTGATACGACACCAATGCAAAGCTTTGGTTTAAACGCACCAGATTTAAATCAATATGGCGTTTTAAGAGATGCCGACGGTACGCTTTGGCTTGCTCGTGGTTTACAGCGGTTAATTAAAAGCTCAGATTTATATATTCAAGGTATGCACAATGTAGCTAATGCTTTAGCTTGTTTAGCATTGGGGGAAGCAATTGGTTTACCTATGGAGTCAATGCTTGAAACTTTAAAAAAATTTAAAGGACTAGAGCACCGCTGTGAGTACGTTAAAACCGTGCATGATGTCCGTTATTATAATGACTCTAAAGGTACCAATGTTGGTGCTACACTTGCAGCAATTGATGGCTTAGGTGCTGCCATTGAAGTGAAAAAAGGTAAGGTTGCGCTTATTTTAGGTGGACAGGGCAAAGGGCAAGATTTTTCTCCTTTACGTTCTTCTATCGAAAAATATGCCAAAGTTGTGGTATTGATTGGTGAAGATGCGCCTGTCATCGAACAAGCCATTCAAGGCGCAACTAAAATTTTACATGCAGCAACGCTTAAAGAAGCTGTCGAGCTGTGTCAACGTGAAACACAAGCTGAAGATGTGGTATTGCTATCACCAGCATGTGCAAGTTTTGATATGTTTAAAAGTTATAATGACCGTGGTCAGCAGTTTGTTGCCTGCGTCAATTCGTTGGTTTAAAGAAAATATGATTAGGAATGTAGTATGGCAGGCTTAGCTCAGACCACAATCCAGAAAATCAATCATTGGTATGAACGGATATTGCCGAAATGGCCAGCGGAAGTGACGCCACGTAATGTCTTGATTTTCTGTGTGGTTGCATTGTTATGTATCGGTTCGGTGATGGTCGCATCTGCTTCCATGCCTTATGCTGAATATATGCATGAAAACCCATTTCACTATGTGATTCGTCATGGGATCTCAATCGTTGCTGCTGGCGTGGTGGCTTATTTAACCTATCGAATATCACTCAATACATGGTTTAAAAATACCTTTCCATTGTGGTTATTAACCATGGTTCTGTTACTTGCGGCTTTGGCTGTAGGTTCGGAAGTTAACGGTTCCACACGTTGGATTAAAATTGGTGGTTTTACCTTGCAGCCAACAGAGGTTGCCAAGGTCATGATGGCCATCTTTACCGCAGATTACGTAGTACGCCGTGCTAAAGAAGTTCGTACCCACTGGAAAGGCTTACTTCGTTTAAGTGGCGTTATGGCAATTACGGTAGGTTTAATTATTGCCGAGCCTGACTTGGGTGCGACGGTGGTTATTGTCATGATGATGGTCGGGGTGTTCTTTTTAGCGGGTGCGCCTCCAACACAATTCTTAATCATGCTTGGTGCAATTGTCACGGGTATTGTGTTTTTGATTTTATTTGAACCTTACCGTTTCCAACGTTTGATTTCGTTTACTGACCCTTGGGCAGACCCATTAGGCGTGGGTTATCAGTTATCAAATGCATTAATGGCTTTTGGTCGTGGTGAGTGGTTTGGTACAGGCTTGGGGCATAGTGTTCAAAAGCTTTCTTATTTACCAGAAGCGCATACTGACTTTATGTTGGCTGTGTTAGGTGAAGAATTTGGTTTCTTTGGTATTTCAATTGTCATTGGCTTATCTTTCTTGATGCTGGCATGTTGTATCAAAATCGGCCACCGTGCTTTGAAACATCATTACCTTCGTGCGGGTTATTTGGCTTACGGTATTAGTATTATTTTCTTACTCCAGATTTTGGTAAATGCGGGTATGAACATGGGCTTAATGCCAACCAAAGGTTTAACTCTGCCATTTATTAGTTATGGTGGTACGTCTTTAATGATGTGTGCAGCTATGATTAGCTTGATCTTAAAGATTGATGCTTCAACTCAAGAAGTGAACCCTGAGAGGGAAGAATCAAACTTCTAAACCATGAAGCGTTATAAAAAGCCCGATATCAAATCGGGCTTTTTATTATTTATAGATATGTTCCGCAAAGTTGTTGTCCATGAGGAATCAAATCTACATTCCACTGGGTTACCGCCTGCTTGAGCATCACTTCGGGACGATCTAAATCAACCTGTGGTTGACCTAAGGCTTGTATGGCTTGTTGTAGTAATTCAGGAGCCTTTGTTAAATCAAGTGCATGGGCAAGGTTTTGCTTTGAAAGTTTTTGCCCTTGGTCGTTCATGGCGAGCGGAAGATGCATGTAACTCAGCTTAGGGTAGCCGAGGAGTTGACCAAGCCAGATTTGACGCTCAGTGTTATCTAACAGGTCTGCGCCTCGCACAACATGAGTAATGCCTTGTAGGTAATCATCTACGACGACAGCAAGCTGGTAGTTAATAATTCCATCACGGCGTTTAAGGACAAAATCACCAAGGTCATGCTCTAGATTAGAACAATGAATCCCTTGTAGGCGGTCATCGAAACAGATTGGCTGATCTTGAACTTTTACCCGAATGGCTTGATGTTGGAAGTCGAGATGCAAATCTCGACATGTGCCTGCATAGATAGCGTTTGAACCGAGCATTTTACGGGTACATTGACAGGCGTAAACCAGACCCTCTTTTTTAAGTTGATCTAATACACTTTCGTAAATATCTAGGCGGTCTTTTTGAAAAATGATCTCGGCATCCGGATCGAACTGAAAAGCTTCAAGTGATGCGAGTATATGGTCTTCACTACCGGGGTAGATGCGGGGGATATCGGTGTCTTCAACACGCACTAACCATCGACCTTGATGGGCTCTGGCATCGCAGTAACTGGCAACAGCAGTAATGAGTGATCCGAAATGTAAAGGGCCGGTTGGCGAGGGCGCAAACCGACCTGAGTAGCGAATCAGTGGAACATCGTTTCGCTGATTCGCAAGAGCCGAACTAAGCTCGGCTGGAGAATTCTTAACCGTCACAATTAACCGTTATTTTGCTTCTCTTTAATTTCTGCCAAAGTTTTGCAGTCAATACATAACGTTGCAGTTGGACGTGCTTCTAAACGACGTAAGCCGATTTCGATACCACAAGTTTCACAGAAACCGTAGTCTTCGTTTTTAATCGCTTCAAGAGATTGTTCGATTTTACGAATTAATTTACGTTCACGGTCACGTGTACGTAATTCAATTGCAAATTCTTCTTCTTGGGTAGCACGGTCATTTACGTCTGGCAATGCAGTTGATTCATCTTGCATCGTATTTAAAGTACGATCAACTTCAGACATTAATTCAGCTTTCCATGCTTGCAGAATTTGTCGGAAATGCTCGAGCTGTCCTTCAGACATGTACTCTTCATTTTTCTTAGGTTGATAAGGTGCAATACCAAATAAACTTGCAGTTGAGCCTACGTCAGAAGTTTTAGGTTTCACTTTACGTGCACGTTTTGCAGAAGCTTTATCACCTTCTACTACAACTTCTGTATGTTCATCCAAAACTTGGTTGTGGTTGTCATTCGCCATAATAGGGCATTCCTCATCATACACGTATTATCTATACGCAAAAAATATGGTGATATGCAAGTGTTTTTATAGAAAACCATCGATGGATTTTTCCATCGGGTCGTCATCATATAGATTTTTCCTGCAAGATGATAGTCATTCTGTCCCGTAAATATTTTCAAAACGTGTTTACCCTAGTCATAATTCTTTTGGGTTATATAAACTTTAGGGCTAATAACCTGAAATATCAGTATTTATACAGGTTTTGAAATTTTCAAGGCGAAACACTTTTGTTTCAAAACTACCATCGTTATTCAGACGAATGTAACGATAACCCGGTGCATTTTGGTCGAGTGCAAAATCATTACTAAACGGCTTAAACTGTACACTTGTGGAAGGCGTAGAAAAAAACTCGATACCTTGCCAGATATTAAGGGAATCTTGATGAACATGTCCGCAGACTAGGGCCTTCACGTTTTGAAATGGACTTAAGGTATCTAAAAGTGCATTTGAGTTTTGAAGCTTATGGTGGTCAATCCATTTTGATTTCATGGCAAATGGATGGTGATGACAAGCCAGCAAAACAGGATGATCTGCAAATTGTTCAAGTAAATTCGCTAAATTTTCTAATTGTTCCGAAGACAGATGACCATCTACTTTTCCCTTTACTGCGCTATTTAGCATAATCACACGCCAGTTTCCTAAACCGACAACTACAGGTTGTTGATGGTTTTCGTTATGTAGAGGAAAGTGGTCGACATTGTCATGATTGCCGAGGGTCTGGAAAAAAGGCAGACCCAAGGTTTGCATAAAATTGATATAACGTTTGTAGGTAATAGGTGTTGGGGCTTGTGCGAGGTCACCGGTATGAATAATCGCATCAGCTTCGGGATGTTGTTTTAGTATCTGTTGAATAATGGCGTGGAAACTTTCTTCAGGATTCATCCCCACAAATTCTAGCTGTGGATACTCCAATAAATGTGTATCGGTAATTTGTATGATGACATGATTTTTTTGTGAAAGTGTTGAGACTTGAAAAGTCACCGTCCTACCTCTTCGGATTTATTATCGTTTTGCTGTGTTGAGCCAGCCATTGTAATGCCATAATAACAGGGGCATTTCTTAAACGTCCGCTGTCGAGTAGTGTTTGAATTTCACTATAACTAAACAAATGCAGCTGAATATTTTCACCCTCATTATCTACCCCAAAAACACCGCCTACAGCAGGTAAATTGGTTTCGGCAACATACAGATGAAATAACTCTGAACAGGCGCCAGCTGATGGGTAAAAACTAAATAGATGTTCTAAATCCTGAACTTCGCAACCTGATTCTTCAAGGCTCTCGCGTCGAATGCAACTTTCTGGTGATTCATTGCCATCTAATACACCTGCGATAATTTCGAGTTGCCATGGCGAATGGGAGTCATCTAAAGCACCAACACGAAACTGTTCAATCAGGGCAAACTGTTGTTTTTGATCATTGTAGAGTAGAACGCCAGCCGCTTCAGGCCGATGCACAAGTTCGCGCTGCAATACAGGAGTATATTCAGATTGATTAAATAGACGATGTCGAAGGCTGACTTTTTCAACTTGAATAAAACCACTGAACAGAGGTTCACGTGATGTTACTTCGACATCTTTAGATGTATAACTTGGACGCTCGACAATACTCATGATTCGATCAGGACGAAATCTATTTATTTCATCCTAACCGAGAATCATGGCTAGGCAAGTGTTTTTTTTGAATATTTACACTTTATGATACAGTTTTTGTCCTTGCTCTTGATAAACCTCTTTCATCGCTTTGAGGCCTTCTTCAACCTCTGAATCGCTATTGGTGAGATTGTTGGCATAGTCACGTACATTCTGGGTGATTTTCATCGAACAGAATTTTGGACCACACATTGAGCAAAAGTGAGCAGATTTATGCGCTTCTTTTGGTAAAGTCTCGTCATGCATGCTGCGTGCTGTATCGGGGTCTAGGCTTAGGTTGAACTGGTCATCCCAACGGAATTCGAAACGTGCTTTAGACAAGGCATTATCACGAACCTGTGCACCCGGATGACCTTTGGCAAGATCGGCTGCGTGTGCTGCAATCTTGTAGGTAATAATTCCGTCTTTCACATCTTTCTTGTTTGGCAAACCTAAATGTTCTTTAGGTGTCACATAGCAAAGCATTGCTGTGCCATACCACCCAATCATGGCTGCACCAATAGCAGAAGTAATGTGGTCATAACCCGGAGCGATATCTGTGGTTAAAGGTCCAAGCGTATAGAATGGAGCTTCTTTACACACTTCTAACTGCAAGTCCATGTTCTCTTTAATCATGTGCATTGGTACATGACCCGGACCTTCGATCATGACCTGAACATCATGTTCCCATGCACGGTGAGTCAGCTCACCCAGTGTTTTAAGTTCACTGAACTGCGCTTCGTCATTTGCATCTTGAATACAACCCGGACGTAAGCCATCGCCTAAGCTAAATGACACGTCATAGGCTTTCATGATTTCACAGATTTCATCGAAGTGTGTGTATAAGAAGTTCTCTTCATGATGAGCGAGACACCACTGCGCCATGATTGAACCACCACGAGACACAATACCTGTTAAGCGGTTTGCTGTAAGTGGCACATAGCGAAGCAATACACCTGCGTGAATCGTGAAGTAGTCAACGCCTTGTTCAGCTTGTTCAATCAGCGTGTCTTTAAAGATTTCCCAAGTCAGGTTCTCAGCAACACCATCAACTTTTTCAAGTGCTTGATAAATTGGTACGGTACCGATTGGAACTGGTGAGTTACGAATAATCCATTCACGTGTTTCATGAATGTTCTTACCTGTAGACAAGTCCATAATGGTGTCAGCGCCCCAACGGGTTGCCCATGTCATTTTCGCAACTTCTTCATCAATTGAAGAACCAAGCGCCGAGTTACCAATATTGGCATTAATCTTAACCAAGAAGTTACGGCCAATAATCATTGGTTCAAGTTCTGGGTGGTTAATGTTGGCAGGAATAATAGCGCGGCCTTCGGCAACTTCTTGGCGAACAAACTCAGGTGTAATTTCTTTTAAGTTTTTCGCACCAAAGTTTTGACCTGGGTGCTGGCGCATATCTACAGCTTCACGTTGACGCTGATTTTCACGAATCGCAATATATTCCATTTCAGGCGTGATAATGCCTTGCTTGGCATAGTGCATTTGCGTGACATTTTTGCCAGCTTTAGCACGGCGTGGGTTTTGAATGTGAGCAAAACGAATGTCAGCGGTACGAATATCTTTTAAACGTTCTTGACCAAACTTTGAAGTTAAACCAGCAAGTACGTCAGTATCGTTACGTTCTTCAATCCATTTTTGGCGAACTGAAGGTAAACCTTTATTTAAATCGATTTGAACATTCGGGTCGGTATAAACACCTGAGGTGTCATAAACCATAACAGGAGGGTTATGTTCACCACCAAGACCAGTAGGGGTATCGGTTAAAGAAATTTCTCGCATTGGAACCTGAATATCAGGACGAGAGCCTTCAATATAAACTTTTTTTGAAGCGGGTAAGATGCGGGTTAAATCTTTTGCATCTTGTTCATGTTGTGCTGAAATTTCAGCAGAAGAAAGATTCGTTAACTGGTTCATCACATGATCCTTATGAATAACATCAACGAATCAAGCACGACCAAAAACGATGGCGGATTTATCTTTAACTAGATAAATTGAGGGCTGTAAGTTTTCAGATGGCTTGATTCCTACGCAGGTCTTAACCTGATCAGGTTCAACGGTACTTGTGATCAAACTTGTGTTGCGATAACACGGAATTTACACAATCTCAGCGAGCTATTACTCGCGCTCCGTCAAGCGATTTAAAGACTAACATGTTTTAGGTTGGCTGGCATTGTCAATTTGTATCTATACAAACCGCATCTATATGGCAGTCACGATAGACTTCCGTGTTCCATGGCGAATCAAATTTTAATAACTGTTCAAGTTGTTCATGCACAATCTGATAGGTAGATTTCTTTTGCCCATTTTCATCAGTTAAATCTATTTTAAATTGCTTATTGCGCTCATCGACAGGGGTGGCAATAAATTTAAGAAATTGTTGGGCAGGTTTCGCTAAACTTGATTGGCTCTGTGTTGATAAAAAGCGGATTTGCTGAAGTGCATCAGGGTCAAACCATGTGTTCGGGGCATATTCATTCGACACAGGTGTGTTATCTAGACCAAAGAAAATGAAGTATCGATATTCATTAAAGAGTAATTTGGCATCATTAATAAAATAACTCTTTGGATATTTTTGAATAAACTTTTCCCAAAATAAAGCACGTTCAGTGAGCTCTTTCCATGAAACAGCCAAAGCACCATCGTTATAGAAAATGTCTTGATTGTCTTTCGCC